>JBKJNL010000444.1:0-9977 GCA_046593615.1 Myxococcota bacterium
TGCCTCGGCGACGGCGGCGACGCGGCCGCCGTCGAGACCACACCGCAAGACGCTTGCGGCGCCTTTGAATGCGCGGTGCCGTGCCGGGCCGACGTGCCCTGCGCCGGCGACCAGGTCTGCGACGCCGGCACCTGCGTCGACGCGCCCCCGGTTGCCGCCGAAGGCGAGGGCGAGGGCCCGTCGCTCAGCCAGCTGCGCCTCGGCGGCGGCGGACCCAACTGCGGTGGCTGCTCCGGCTCCGGGTCCGGCTCCGGGTCTGGCGCCCTCTCGGTGTTGCCGCTGGCCCTGCTGGCGCTGCTGCGTCGTCGTCGTCGCGCGGCCTGAAGCGAGCATCCCGGTGACGTGAAGCGCGCGCCGTCGGGCGCGCGCTTCATTTTTCCAGGGTCGAATCAGCCGACGTAGCGCCAGACGCCCGCGGGACGTCGGCCGGTGACGCGCTGGCCGTCGGCGGCGGCGATAACGCCGTCGTCGACGAGGCGCAAGAAGCGGCGGCGGAAATTGCCCGGGTCGCTCTTGTGGCCGGTGACGGCGTCGGTGGCGGCCCGCAGCTCGGCCTGGGTGAACACCTGGGGCACCAGCTCGCGGGCGTGCTCGTCGATGTCTCGGCGCAGCCGCTCGAGGCAGGTGCGGGCGATCTCGTTGTGATCAAACGCGAGGGTCACCTTGTCGAGGTCGCGGGCCGCCAACCAGCGCACGGCGGCGGCGTCGGAGCCGGCCCGCACATAGGCCGCCAGCTCGGGGCGCACGACGGCGAGAAAAGCGACGCTGATGACGCGCGTGCGCGGGTCGCGAAACGGCGCACCGAAAGCCTTGACCGGCACCAGCCGGGTGACGCCGACGTCGAGGCGCGTCTCTTCCTGCAGCTCGCGGCGGGCGGCGTCTTTGAGGTCTTCGCCCTGGTCGTCGCCCACGGCGGCGCCGCAGCGAACGAAGCCGCCTGGCAGGGCCAGCGACTGCTGCTGGGGCGCGATGCCCCGCCGGATGAGCAGCACCCGGCACTCGCTCTCGAGCACGGTGGCGGCGACGACGTCGACGGCCACCAGGGGGCGGGGGTGGCGTGCGGTCATCTGCTCACGGCGCGACGGGCTCGAGGCGGCCAAAGGAGCCGCTGGCGCCGGCGACCACCGCCAGGTGCAGCTCGAGGTCGGCGTCGACGGCGCTGTCGGCGCCGACGCGCGGCAGCACGCCGAAGTCGAAGCCGCGCTCGACGATGAACCCGCCGTTGGTCCCCGCCGCGACCTCGAAGTACTCGCTCTCGTCGTCGGTGAAGCTGCCGTCGGTGCCCAGCGCCATCCGGAAGTTGCCGCCGGTGGCGCCGCTGACGACGATCTCGGCGAACGGTCCGTCCAACGACGACGACTCGATGGGCACGTGGAAGCGCTGCATCCCCGACGTCGGCTCGATGCGCACCGTCAGCGCCTTTGTGTCGACGAAGCCGGTGCCGAACGGCTCGCCCTCGCCTTCTTCGCCCTCGCCTTCGCCTTCGCCCTCGAACCCCTGCGGGAGGCAGCCGGCGACGACGCCCACCGGGCCGAGGAACGCGAGCAGGAACGAGGCAATGACGAGGGCTTTCATGGGCATCCGGGGTCTCAGGGTCGAGAACATCTCAGCGGGGCAGGGGCTCGAGCGTGCCGATGCGGACCGTGACGCCGTCGCTGACGCCGTCGAAGTCTTCGTCGGCCGGGGCCGTCAGGGTCAGCACGAGGTCAACGTCGAGAGGCTCGCTGCCATCGTCGCCGGCGTCGAGGGCCACGCCGAGCACGAAGCCCTCCACCGATGGGTCGTTGAAGAACGAGTTGCCGACGAAGCCGGCCTGCACCTGCGGCCAGAAGCGCTCGTCGTCGTTGCGGAAGTCTTCGGCGGCGAGATCAAGCAGAAACGGGCGCGCGGCGCGGACCACGCCGTGGTCCATCCGCGCCGATGGGCTGGGCGGGGAGACGGCCACCGGCAGGCGGAAGCGCAGCACCCGTTGGTTGCTGTCGAGGTGCAACGTCACCGATTTGTTGGCGGTGACGTCGGCCGGAGGCGGCAGCGGGGTCGGAAAGCCGGGAGCAAAGCCACCGCCGGCGCCGAAGCCACCGCCATCGGGGCAGAGCGCGGCGCCGAGCAGCAGGCACACGGGCAGGGGCAGCAACAGGCGAGAGCTCACGGCGCGCCTCCGTCGTTGTCGGGGACGACGGTGATGACGACGTCGTTGGCGTCGTCGGCGTCGTTGGCGTCGGTGAAGGCAAAGACGTCGGCGGTGAGCACAAAGGTGACCCGCGCGCTGGCGGCGCCCTCGCGCAGCCGCGCGGCGAGCACCAGCCCGGTTTCGCCGCCCCCGAGGCTGCGCTCGACGCCAAAGGCGCCTTCTTTGACCGCGGCCTGGCTGGCGTCGCCGGGCACGTCGACGTCGTCGCCCAGCACGCCGTCTCGGGGCAGCAGGCCGACATCGACCACGGCGACGCCGTCGTTGTCGGTGATGGCGTCGTCGTCGATGGTGATGTCGGCACGCACGGCGATCGAGGAGACATCGACGAGGTCGGTGGCGACGTCGACGACGAAGCGGGCGGAGGGACGGGTCTGGTCGAGCACGAGCGTGATCGACTTCGGCGGGCTGGCGAACAGCGTTGGCGGGTCGCCAGGCGGCGAGCTCGTGGCGGTGACGGCGAGAACGCCCACCCCGGTGACGACGACGATGGCAACCCGGCGCAACATGGCCGCAGGATGCCACAGGGCCGGGGATCTGCACGGCACCGCGGCCGGGCTCGCCCGCGACGCCACCGGCGCCACCGGCGCCACCGACGCCACCGCTTCGATCGACCAGCACGGGCCGCGATCGCCGCGATCCACGCGGTGCCACCGACAAAGCGCCGCACCCCCAAGTCCGCGGGAATGCCGGAGAGCCTTGTCAGCTGCGGCGTTGCGCCGATGATTCCTCTCGCCTACGCCCCAACAAGACCTCCGAACGCAGTCGGAGCCCCCGATCCTCCTGGGGACACAGATGACGCGTCACGACGCGTCAGGAACGCAGAAATGGTCGCAGCATGAGCAACGCTCCTGGCGGATTCCTTCCTCCCCTCGATCCGGCTGGCGGCGGCGGTGGCGGTGGCATGCAACGGACGGTCATGACGGCGTCGTTGATGCTCGTGGCCTTTTTGAGCATCCAGATGTTCACGGGCAAGAAAGACGAAAAGAAGCCCGAGACGCCGCCGGTGGCGACGACGGCGACCGCTTCGTCGACCGCTTCGTCGACCGCTTCATCGACGGGTGCTGCGGGGGCAACCGAGGGCCTGGTGCCCGGCACCACCGCCAACGACCTCGCCGAAGAAACCCGGATGTTCACCGCCGACGTCGCGGCCGTCACGGGCAACACCGACGTCGAAGGCGGCTACGCGGCCCGCCTCTCGAGCCACGGCGCCCAGCTCACCAGCCTGGCGATGACCGACTACTTCGAGACCAAGCTGCGCCAGAAAAAAGACGTCGAGCACGCCTCGCTGGTGAACCTCGCGGGCTCGCGCCACCAGGGCGCCCAGGCGCCGGCGCTGCGCTCCCGCGGCGGCGACGTCGAGCTGGCCGCCGACGCGCCCTACGAGATCGTCGATTCGTCGCCGACGTCGGTGACGTTCTCGCGCCTGACGGCGTCGGGCGTGCGCGTGACCCGGGCCTACACGTTCGACCCGAAGACCTTTGCCATCAAGCACGAGCTGACGTTGAAGAACGAGGGTCTGGCCAAGAAGACCGCCGTGCTCGACGTCGTCCTCACCGGCAGCGAGCGCGTCGGCGAGCGCGACGAGGGCGGCATGTTCGCCGGCGGCACCGACCGCCTCGGCGGCCACTGCGACGTCACCGACGACCGCCACCACTTCTTGTCCGACAAGGTGCAAGACGACCCCGAAGACGTCATCTGGACGGGACCCGTCAAGACCGCGGCCATCGACCGTCACTTCTTCATCGCCGCCGTGGCCTTTGCCGGCACGCCCACCGACGGCTGCAAGGCCACGTATTTTCAAGCGGTGTCGGCCGACCTGAAGGCGTCGGGCAAGGGCATCCAGGTCGAGGTGGCGTTGTCGCCGATCCCGTTGGCCCCCGGCGAGAGCAAGAGCTTCGCGCAAGACACGTTCTTTGGGCCCAAGCAGATCACGATCCTCGAGCAGTTCGGCCACGGCCTCGAAGAGTCCATCGACGTCGGCATGCTCGCGATCCTCTCGCGACCGCTCTTGTGGGGCCTGGTGAAGATCAAGGCCTCGGTCCACGACTACGGCCTGGCCATCATCGGCCTCACGCTCTCGATCTTCATCCTGACCTTGCCTCTCACCCACAAGTCGATGGTGGAGATGAAGAAGTTCAGCAAGATCATGAAAGAGCTGAAGCCTGACCTCGACAAGCTCAAAGAGAAGTACGGCGCCGACCAGCGCTTGATGGTCGAGAAGCAGCAGGCGTTCTTTGCCAGCAAGGGCGTGAACCCTTTTGCCAACCTCATGGGCTGCCTGCCGATGCTGATCTCGATGCCGGTGTGGATGGCGCTCTACCGAACGCTGTCGACGTCGGTCGAGCTCTTCCAGCAGCCGATGCCGATGCTCGGCATCCTCGATCTCACGCAGCCCGACGCCATCGTCTTTGGCTATCCGCTGCTGCCCTTCATCGTGTGCGGGCTGATGTTCGTCTCGACGCTGCAGCAGCCGCCCCCGGAAGACCAACCGCAGATGAAGTACATGATGTACGGCATGCCGGTGTTCTTCTTGTTCATTATGTTCAACATGGCTTCCGGCCTGTCGATCTATATGATTGTCAACAGCCTGCTGCGCATGGCGCAGAGCTGGCTCATCAAGCGCAAGCACGGCTGAGCCCGCTCCGCCCGAGAGGCGCGCCCGCGGTGGCGCGCGTCCTCGCGACGGATGGGTGACCGCCGCCTACAACGACGACGACGACGACAGAGACGGAGACACAGATGGGATTTCGCAAGAACCGCCGCCACCGCGGTGGTGGTGGTGGTGGTGGCGGTGGTGGCGGCGGCGGTGGACACGGCGCCCACGCCCACGACGGGCGCGCCTGGACCGGAGAGCCCAACGGCCTGCAGCCCGGCGACGACGTCGGCAACCGCAAGAGCTTCAAGCCGGTGATCGTTCCGCCCGACGACCTCGGCAACCGCCGCGATCCCGACGAGGAAGAGCACATCCCCAGCGACGACGTCGGCAACCGCGTCGACGCTTCGCCGACCCACGAGATCTCGGGCGTGCTGCTCGACCTCGGTGATCCGCGCAAACGGCGCCGCAGCGGTCGTCCCAAGGGCGCCGCCCCGCTCGAACGCGTCGGCCGCTACCTCGTCGGCGGCGTCAACCCGATCATCGCCGGCGGCAACCGGCCGTTGCCCCCGGCCGCGCCCGCTTTCGAGGCCCACGACGGAGGCAGCGGCGGCGACGACGACAACCAGACCGGTGGCCCCGGCGACGAAGGCACGTCGACCTACCGCATGCCGGTGGCCCGCGAGCCACGGCAGCCGCCACAGCGCAAGCGCTTCGAGCAGGTCGACGGCGTCGCCGCCCAGGAGGTCAACGAGCGCCGGGCCCAGCGCTTCTTTGACTTCGACGAAGACGACCGCTTTGAATACACACTGAAAACCCCGGCCGAAAGCAAGCGCACCGAGGCCGAGCGCTTCGTCGCCGACATCGTCCGCGAAGCCGGCCGCGACGCCGCTGTCGGCGCCCGCATCATCGAAGACGGCGACAAACCCAAGCTGCTCGTCACGATCGACGACCGCGGCCCGCTGGCCTCGGGTGACCCGCTCCAGAGCCGCTCGGGCCCACTGTTTGTCATGGGAAACGCCGCGTTGATGTCGCTCAATTATATTGTGAACAAGGTGGTCAACCGCTACCCCGACGACCGCATCCGTCTGGCGGTGCTGCCGTTGTCCGACGAGCGCATCTACCTCGACAGCCTCGAAGAGCACCGCCGCCGCACGCCCCTCGGCGCGCCGCGCCGCGCCGAAACCCCGCGTGATGCCGTCACGGCTGGTCTGCCCGCTGTGGCCGCTGTGCTCGGGCTGGGCGCCGACGTCCCCCGCGGCTACGCCGATGCGCGCGACGGCACGCGCCAGTTCCGCATCCCCGAGCTCCCGGACCTCACCGCTCCCGGGCCGCTTGGCGCCCCCAGACACCCCGAGGCGCGCGAGATGCCCGACGAGGCCCCCGTCGCCGTCGCTCCGGTCGTCGTGCTCGCCGTCAACGCCGTGCCCGTGTTGCCGCCGTTGCCGCCGTCGCCGCCCGACGCACCGACCGCGGCAAAGGCGCGCGCCCGGGATGTCGAGCCGCCGGTCGAACCGTCGGGCCGCAAGCGGGCGCTGCCCGAGCCCGAGCCCGAAGCGCGTCGCCCGGCCAAGAAGTCGGCCGCCAAAGGGCGCAAGCCAAAGAAGTCGGAAGAGATCATTCCGGCGCCGTCAGAGATGCCGCCCGAGCCCGAGCCCGCCGCGGTCGAGGCCGCCCCCGTCGCCGCCGAAGAGCCCCGGGGACGCCGCCGCGCCCCGGTGCTTGACGACACGCCGCCCGCCGCGCCGAGCCGCTCGCGCTCGCCCGCGGCCCTCGACGACAAGCTGTCGGGAACGTCGCCGCGCCCCCGCCCCCGCCGCACCTCGACGGCCCTCGTCGAGGTTGTGCGCGTGCCGAAGAAGCCGTGATCGCAGCGTGCGCGCTTCGTTGATCGCCAACTTCATTGGCGCGAACACGAGGATCGTTCTTGACGTCACCGCGGACGCCGGGTACGAAACGCGCACAGCTGACGCCGTGGAGCGGTAGTTAAGTTGGTTATAACGCCGGCCTGTCACGCCGGAGGCCGCGGGTTCGAGTCCCGTCCGCTCCGCCAGAAGCCCCCGAGCAATCGGGGGCTTCTTTTTTTTGTCTCCGCGGTCTGCGCGCTCCACCTCCACAGCGCCACGAGGGCGCGCTTCAGCGCGTGCAGGGCCAACGGCTTGCGGGAGCCCGCGTTCGAGGTCCCGCAGGGATCGCCGCTCAAGCGGCCCTGCCACAGGCCCTTCGGCGCCGGGGGCGGCCAGGCCGCGGCCCACCAACACCCGCGCGGTCTCAGCGCCACATCTTCCACAGTGGATCGGGAAGAGGCTGCGCCAACTCAAAGCGCACGCGCATCGGCTTCTCGCCCTCATGATTCAAGTATTTGATCGGACCGAGGTAGCTGAAGTCCTGGTGTGACTCGTACTGCACGAACAAGTGGATCGAGCGCCGCTCCGGGAGGGCGCCGCGGATGCGTTTGCCCTTGAGAGAGTCTTCCGTCGTCGACGCTTGCGACTCCCACAAGAACGCCGTCTGTGAGACGAAGCCGTCGTCGTAGCGGTGCTCGACCTTGGTCTGCCCGCCTTTGCGCAGGGTCACCATCAAGATGGTGTGCTCGCCATCTGGCAATGAAATGTCGCGGTGCCCGACCTTCCACGATGGATCGTTCACTTTGCCAAAGGCGCCGGCGATCGCATCTCTGTCATAGGTCCCGTAGAGGACGAGGCCGATGGGCTCCTCGACGACGCCGAGGACGCGGGCCACCGGCTGCAGCTGCGTTGCCGGCGGGACCGGTTGCGGCGGCCACGTCGGGTTCCAGCTCTCGAGGGTCCAGGTCTTGCCGGTGCGGCGGGGCACCTTCATCACCGCAAAGGACGTGTCGGCGGCGTCGTGGCCGACCAACAAAAACGCCTTGCCCTCGACGCGGTCGGCGTCGATCCCCGGTGTCCACTCACACAAGACGAGGTCGCCATCTTCGATGGGGTGCGCGCCGCCGTTCATCGAGTCCCCACTGGCGCGGACGATGAAGTGCTTCTTTGGATCGACAGGTTGTCCGGTGCGGACGGCGATGACCTCCGTCTGGTCCCGCTGCGACGTCGTCGACGAGAACGTGCCGCAGGCGACGGCGACGTCGGCGTAGAAGGGCAGCCGCGGAAAGGCGATGACGTTCGAAGCCTCGGGCACAACCAGCGCCCGCGCCGAACGCAGGTGCCAACGGCCGTCTTCGTCGGTGATCAGGTGCGCGTGGTGGCGGATGCCCGGCTGACCGGTGGTCGGGCCGAACAACCGGCGCAGCAGCTCAGGCAGCACGTTGGCGGTGCCGCCGTCTCTGGCCGCGACGTTGACGGCGATCTTCTTGAAGTCGAAGGAGTACGTCTCGCCGTCGACGTCGACGGGCGTGGGTCCGTGCGGAATCTCCGGCCGTCGGCTGCGGTCGAAGCGCAAGATCGGGCGGTGGTTCGAATGCGACACCGCCAGCACCACCGGGGCCTGCGAGGCATCGACTGGCTTGCGCAGCAGGCGATCGCGGTGCTCGGCGAGGCGCAGCTCGACCATCTCCCCGGTCATCGCCTCAAAGACGCCGCGGTCGGCGGCGGCGACGTCAAAGGTCGGCACAAAGGTGTCGCCGTCGAGCTTGAACCAGGGGCGCGACGTCGACTCGCCGCGGGCCCAGATGCCGAGCGGCTCGGCGCGCCACTTGCGCACGAAGCCGGCGCCGAAGCTGCGGCGGTCTTCATCTTCGCGCAGCTCCCGAAACAGCAGCAGGTCGTCGTGGGCGGTGGCGTGCGCGCGGCGGGCGTTCTCTTCGACGTCCATGCCGCGAAACAACGCGTCGCCGTCGAGCAGGGCACGCAGCGCGAGCATCTTGTAGCCCTTCGTCATGCGCGTCTTCAGCAGGTCGACGAACCAGGCGCTGTGCCGCGCGAGCACCCGCTCTTCATCGACGCCGAGATCGAGCTGGGCTGCGACGAAGCGGAACCACGAGCCATGGTTGGTCTTCACCGGCGCGAAGCCCACGCCCTTCTGGAACAGCTCGACGGCCGTGGGCCGGCGGCCGTGGGCGTCGCGGAAATTCAGGTACTCGTAGACGGCGATGTCCTCGGGCGACGTCGTCACCAGGCTCGCCAGCAGGTCGATGGCTTCGGTGTCGATGTCGATGGCGCAGCCCGCCGGCAGCTCAAGCGTGTGGTCGCGCAGCATCTCGATGGCCACGCGCGGTGGCATCTCTTCACCCAACAAGAACATCAGCGACTGCGGCTTGCTGAGGAAGCTCCGGTGGTTGCCGATGAAATCGACGACGACGAGGTGGGGCTTGCCGTCGGCCTTGCGCAGACCGCGGCCGATCTGCTGCAAAAAGATGACCGGCGACTCCGTCGGCCGCAGCATCAGGACTGTGTTGATGTCGGGGACGTCGAGGCCTTCATTGAACACATCGACGGCGCACAGGATCTCAAGCTCGCCGGCCTTGAGCTGCCGCAGGCTGTTGGCTCTCGACGCTGAAGTCGGTCCGCTGTGCACCGCCGCGGCCGTGCGGCCGGCCCGGCGGAAAAATGCAGCCATGTAATCTGCATGTTCCACCGTACAGCAGAAGCACAAGGTCCTCTTGATGCCGCTGCTCGCGTGACGATCGTATTCCCGCAGCGCCTGTGCGGCGCGGGCCTCGGTCGACACTGCTTTGGTCAGCTGCCCCGCATCGAACTTGCCGGAGCGCCAGGGGATGGGCGCGAAGTCGACCTCGTCGCGGACGCCGAAGTAGCGAAAGGGCACCAGCAGGCTCTGGCTGATGCCGTGCACCAGGTTGCGGCGGAACAGCAGGTTGTCGCCGCACAGCTCGAGCAACGAGCGGCCATCCATGCGCTCCGGCGTCGCCGTCAACCCCAACAAGAAGCGCGGCGTGAAGTGCCCGAGCACCTTGCGGTAGGTGGCGGCGGCGGCGTGGTGGAATTCGTCGATGACGACGTAGTCGAAGTGATTCGGTGGGAACTGCGCGAGGTGCGCGTTCCTCGAGAGCGTCTGCACCGACGCGAAGAGCACATCGACGTCTCTCTCGCGGGTGTTGCCCCGGTAGAGGCCGACGACCTTGTCAGGAAAGACGCGCTGCCAGGCGTCCTTGGCCTGCTCGAGGATTTCGTCGCGGTGGGCGACGAACAGCGCCCGCTCTCCGCCCATGGATTTGAAGTCGAACGCCGACAGGAAGGTCTTGCCGAGCCCCGT
>JBKJNL010000480.1:0-6070 GCA_046593615.1 Myxococcota bacterium
CACGAGACCATCGACAAGTTGGTGAACAGCGGCCGGGCTCCGGTCTACATTGTCCACTTTACGCAGCGTGATGCCGCCGATCAGGCGCAGGCGCTGTTGTCGACGCCCATCGCTTCCAAAGACGATAAAATCAGGATCCAGGCCATCCTGCAAACCGCCAAGTTCGACACGCCCTATGGCAAAGAGGTCCGGAAATTCCTGGCCGCCGGCGTCGGCATCCACCACGCGGGTCTGCTGCCGAAGTACCGCCTGCTCGTCGAGCAGCTGGCGCAAGAGGGCCTGCTGAAGGTCATCTGCGGAACCGACACCCTCGGCGTCGGCGTCAACATCCCCATTCGCACCGTGCTGTTCACCAAGCTCGCCAAATTCGACGGTGAACAGACCGGAATTCTCGCCGTGCGCGACTTCTTGCAGATCGCCGGCCGCGCCGGCCGCAAGGGCTTCGACGACCGCGGCTGGGTGGTGGTGCAGGCCCCCGAGCACATCGTCGAGAACAAGCGGGCCGAGCAGAAATTCGCTGCGGGCGAGTCGAAGAAGAAGCCGCAGAAGAAGCAGCCCGAGCCAGGCTTCGTCGGCTGGGACCAGGGCACGTTCACGCGCTTGACGACCAAGCCGCCCGAGGCCCTGCACTCGCGCTTCAACATCAGCCACGGGATCCTGCTGCAGCTGTTGATGCGCGACGACGGTCACGGCTACCGCCGCCTCGTCGAGCTCGTCGGCCAGAGCCACGAGAACGACACCAACCGGCGCAAGCACCTGATCCGCGCCGCGCAGCTGTTCCGCGCCCTGCGCGAGGCGGCCCTGGTCAGCGGGGTCAAGCGCCCGGCGCCGCCGGCGATCGACAGCGCGGGAGCGCGCCAGACCGTGAACCGCGTCGCCGTCAAAGAGGGGCTGCAGATCGACTTCTCGCTGCACCAGACCCTGTCGCTCTACCTGCTCGAGACCATCGACCTCATCGATCCCGCCAGCGAGAGCTGGGCCCTCGACGTCATGACGCTGGTCGAGAGCATCCTCGAGAACCCAAAGGCGATCCTCTTGCGCCAGCAAGACAAGGAGAAGACCGCCGCCCTGGCCGAGATGAAGGCCCAGGGCATGGAGTACGACGAGCGCATGGCCGAGCTGGAGAAGATTACCTGGCCGAAGCCGGGCGAAGATTTCATCTATGAGACCTTCAACGAGTTCAAAAAGAAACACCCCTGGGTCAGCACACCGGGTGATGTCGAAAACATCCGACCGAAGTCGATCGCCCGGGACATGCTCGAGAAATACATGACTTTCAACGAGTATGTGAAAGAGTATGGAATCGAGCGAATCGAAGGACTGCTGTTGCGGTCGTTGTCGGACTTCTACAAGACATTGAGCCAGACGGTTCCGGAGTCGAAGAAGACCGAGCCGCTGCTCGAGATCGAGGCCTGGTTCCGCTCGCTGATCGCGCGCGTCGACGCTTCCCTCGTCGAGGAGTGGGAGTCGCTGGCGAACGCCGGACAAAAGGTGGCCAAGAAGGACGAGCCGGCGATGCCGCAGGTCGCCCTCGAGCTCGACGCCAACCCGCGGGCCTTTGCCCTGCGCGTGCGGGCCGAGCTCCACCTGTTGGTCAAGGCTCTCGTGGCCGCCGACTACGACGACGCCGCCTCCCACGTCGAAGGCATCGACGCCGCCGGGCTCAAGGCCGCCGCCGAGCGCTTCGCCAAAGACAAGGGTCACCCGCTGCGCTTCACCGTCGACGCCAGAAACCCGCGCCGCACCCTGCTCGAGAAGCTCGATGGATCTTCTGCTGAGGGGCGTCGCTACCGCGTGCGCCAGGTGCTGGTCGACGACGCCGGCGACGACGATTGGTTCATCGAAGGCGTCATCGACGTCAGCAAGGCAAAAAAGGCCGGCGACGCCATCGTCGAGGTCGTCCACGTCGGGCCGTAAGGGGTCAGCGGCCGTCGTCGCGGCCTGCAGGTGCCGGGTGGTACCGTGACGCATGAACCGGGCCCTGTTGTTGATGGCGGTGCTGAGCAGCGCCGCTTGCTCGCTGTTCCTGCCGGCCCGCGACGAAGTCGTCGGCGAAGGCGAGGGCGAGGCCGTCGGCGAAGGCGAGGGCGAGGTCGTCGGTGAAGGCGAGGGCGAAGTCATCGGTGAGGGTGAGGGCGAAGGCGAAGGCGAAGTCGACCCCTGCGGCGACGGTCTCATCGACGTCGGCGAAGAATGCGACGACGGCAACTCTGACAACGACGACGGCTGCTCTTCCGGATGTGCGGTCGAGGGCGTCGGGTTCGCCCTGTTTGCGACGCCGGTCACGAACGTCGTCGCCGGCACGCGCCCGCGGGGCATCGTCGCCGCCGACTTCGATCGCGACGGCCTGATCGACCTGGCCGTGACTGACGACGCCGACGCCATCCTCGTCGCCCGCGGCATCGGCGGCGGCTTCGCTTCGGTGGCCGCGTTGCCCAGCGGCGCAGCACCGGTGGCGTTGGCTGTCGGCGACTTCGATCGCAACGGCGCGCTCGACCTCGTGGTCGCCAACCGCGGCACTGGCTCGCTGTCGGTGCTGCTGGGCGACGGGCAGGGAGGCTTTGCCGCGCCGACCAACGTCCCGGTCGGCGTCGCCCCCAGCGCCGTTGCCGTCGGCGACTTCGACGCCGACGGCATCCTCGACGTGGCGGCGACCAACGAAGGCAGCGGCGACATCACGGTGCTGGTCGGCAACGGCGCCGGAGGCTTCATCGCCGCGACCACGTCACCTGAGGCGGTGGCGGCGCGACCCCACGCGGTGGTCGTCGGCGACCTCAACAGCGACGGCCGGCTCGACCTGGCCGTCGTTAGCAGCGCCGGCAGCGCCGTCACACCGCTGCTCGGTCCCAACGATGTTGCCAGCGCCGACTTCTCGGCGCTTCAGGCCTTTGCCGCGTCGAGTGACCCCTCCTGCGTGGTGGCCGCCGACTTCACCGGCGACGGCGACCTCGACCTCGCCATCTGCGAATCCGGCTCCGACCGCCTGAAGATCCTCCGGGGCACAGGCACCGGCGGCCTCGTTGTCGTCGACGCCGCCGGGGTCGCCGTCGGCGACCGCCCCGTGGCCGCCGCCGCCGGCGACATCGACCGCGACGGCAACCTCGATGTCGTCGTCGCCAACGCGGACTCCGACGACGTCACGGTGCTGCGCGGTCTGGGCGCGGGGCGCTTCGTCGTTGCGCAGCAGATCGCCGTCGGCGTCGCGCCGTCGTCGCTGCTGCTGGCGGACATGGACAACGACGGCGACCTCGACCTCGTCGTCACCAACAGCGCGAGCGGCACGGTCTCGATCGCCCGCGGCATCGACCGCGCCCGAGCGACGGTCGGCTTCGACACCGTGGAGCCTGTCGCCGTCGGCATTTCGCCGCGGGCGTTGATCGTGGCTGACCTCAACCGCGACGGGCAGCTCGACGTCGCGGTGACCAACCAGGGCGCCAACAATGTGGCGGTGCTCCCGGGTGACGGCACCGGCGCGCTGGCCGCCGCCGCCACCAACAACTTCGCGACGGGGGCCGGGCCGGTCGGCCTCGCTGTCGCCGACCTCGACCGAAACGGCGTGGAGGACCTCGCGGTCAGCAACTCGACAGACGACAACGTCACGACGCTGCTCAACAGCGAATCGGGCGCTGTGCGAGAGCAGCGGTCGGCTGCTGTCGGCGACCAACCCGTCGCCATCGCGGTCGCCGACCTGGACCGCGACGGTCGCCCCGATCTCGCCGTGGCCAACGTGCTGGGCGACACCGTCACGGTCCTGCGCGGAATTGGCGATGGCACCTACAACCTCGCCGCCACCCTCGACATCGGCGATGGCCCCCGCGCTCTCGCCGTCGCCGACCTCGACCGCGACGGCCTCCCCGACGTCGCCGTGGCCCACGTCGGGGGCGTCACGGTGATGCGCGGCCAGAACGACGCCGACGGCAGCGGCGCCTTTTCGGCAAAGGCGTTCTTTGCCACCGGCATCGCGGGCCCCACCGCCCTGGCCGTCGGCGACGTCGACCGCGATGGCGTCGCCGACCTCGTCGTCGTCGGCAGCGACGCCGACGACATGGCGGTGCTGTTGGGTGACGGCGCCGGCGCGTTCGCGGAGGCCGTGCCGTTTGCCCTCGGTGCGCAGGCCGCCGCGCGCGCCGCGGCCCTGGGCGATCTTGACGGCGACGGCGACCTCGACGTGGCGGTGGCCTGCAGCGACAGTGTCAGGGTGCTTCTCGGTGATGGAGGCGGCAGCTTTGGCCCGGCGCTGTCGTTTCTCGCCGGGCAGCGGCCGGCGGGTGTGGCCATCGCCGACCTCGACCGCGACGGCGACTTCGACCTCGCCGTCGTCAACAACGGCAGCTCCGACGTCTCGGTGCTGCTGCAGGTGCGTTGAGAGCGCGGTGACGCGCGGGCGTCAGAGCCCGTAGCGATCCCACAGGTCGCACTGCGTCGCCGGGTCGTCGACCATGCCGACGTCGAGGGCGCCGCCGAGCGCGGCAAACGGGTCTTCGTCAAAGGCCAGCACATCGTCGACGCCGGCGACGTAGGCGGGCCACAGCACGTCGTCGCTGCCGTCGTTGGCCAACCCGTTGGGGTTGCCCTGGCGGGCCATGCGGCCCCACATGCGCTGCATGAGGTGCGAGAGCTCGCGCTCGCCGTCAGAGGGCAGGTAGAGGCCGGTCTCAAAGGCATCAAAGACGTAGAAGAGCTCCCAGGCGTGGAACGCGCCCATCGGCAGGAACGCGCCGAAGTTGGCGCGGTCGCGGAAGTGGTAGCGCCACACCGGCTGGTCTTGCGACGACGACATGGCCCGGGCCACGCGCCGCGCCTGGCAGGTGAACTCGAGGTCGGTGCTGGCCGCGATCAACGTGTTGCGCACGATGGGATCGTCGCCGCAGGCGTAGAGGTCCATGGCTTCGTCGAGCAGCAAGTCGCGCTCGTCGCGTCCGGTCTCGTCGTCGGAAAAGCTCGAGCCGAGCATGAGCTCGAGCTGCAGGCGCAGGTCGATGCAGGTGAGCGCGCCGTCGGCGGCCAGGAACAGGTTTGTTTCTTCTTTGTTGCTGCCGGCGATGAACGGCACGCGGTTGTGCTCGCCGCGCTCGATGACGCGCAGCGGTTGGTCGGTGAGCACGTCGCCGTCGACGGTGGAGCCATAGGGCAGCCACCACACGTGCAAAAGCGGCGGCACCGGCGGCACGAGGTGCAAGAAGCTCTCGGGACTCTGGCCGCGCAGGCACGTCGCGACGTCGGCGTCGGTGACGCTGCCGTGCTCGGCGTCGCAGCCGAGGTCGGCGGCGGTGTCTTTGCCCTCTTGCTCGCGCACGTCGCGGGGGGCGACCTCGCAGCCGCCGGACTCCATGATGGCCGCCGAGAACAGGCCCCTGGCCTTTGGCGACGCCACCATCACGCACACGTTGTGGGCGCCGGCGCTCTCGCCAAAGATCGCGACGTGGTCGGGGTCGCCGCCGAAGCCGGCGATGTTGTCGCGCGTCCACTCCAGGGCTTTGATGATGTCGGTGTGGGCCCAGTTGCCGACGACGACGCTGCCGTCGGCGCCTTCGGTCGCGAGCGCCGGGTGGGCGAGGAACCCGAGCGCGCCGAGGCGGTGGTTGATGCTGACGACGACGCTCTGACTCTCGTTGGCCAGCTTCACGGCGTCGTAGAGGTTGCCGACGCCGGCGGGCTGGTTGCCCGAGCCGAGGATCTCGCCGCCGCCGTGTATCCAGAAGAGCACCGGCAACAGCGCGCGCTCCTCGCCTTGACGCCGTTCGGGGCGAAAGACGTTCAAGAACAAGCAGTCTTCGTCGCCGTCGACGACGTCGAAGTCGGCGCCGAGCTGTGGGCACTGCGACGGGTCTTCGCGGGCGTCGACCACCGCGGGCTCGCAATCGGGCAGCGCCGCGGGGCGAAAGCGCAGGTCACCGACGGGCGCCTTTGCGTAGCGGATGCCCTTCCAGATGGCGGTGTCGTCGTCGCCGACGAAGCCCTTCACGGTGGCGGTGCGGGTTTGCACCTCGAGCAGATCATCGGCGGGCGGCAGCGCCTGGCACACCGGCGGCGCCGGCTCACCATCGTCGTCGGCGCGCCCGGCCGGCAC
>JBKJNL010000547.1:0-5091 GCA_046593615.1 Myxococcota bacterium
GAGCGCGTGCAAAAGGCGACGTCGATCCAGGTGCCGATCCGCCTGCAGGTCACCACCGGCTTCGCCAACCGCGGCGCTGTCGGCGGCAACAACGTCAACGGCAACGACCGCAGCAACGACCGCAGCAACGATCGCAGCGGGGCCAACCGCGTCCCCGGCGACGTGCCCGGCATGCTCAAGGAGCGCGCCGGTGTCGTCACGTTCTACCCGGCCGACGAGAGCTACCAGCCCTTCGACGTCGACGCCGCGGCCGCGCAGCACCTGCCCAAGAACACGCTGCTGCTGGCCCGGGCCTCCAAGAAGAGCATCGACATCCAGCTGCCCGACGGCTCCGTCGAACGAGCGCCGCTCTACAACGTCAACAGCAGCGGCCTGCAGCCGGTGCGGCCGGCCTTTGTCGGCGTCATCGATTTCGTCGCCGGCGATCCGTGGGTGCGCGACCTCATGCCGCCGGCGCGCATGGCGCCGCTGCCCAAGACCCAGCCCGACGGCAAGCCCTGGGCCGAAGGCGCCGTCGTCGAGGTCCGCGTCGATTCCACCGGGGTCGGCGGTGACGGCAGCGGAACAGCCGTTGTCGAAAAGACGCTGGCCAACGCCGGCACGCCAAAGGCACGCACCTGGATGGTCGCCGCCGGGCAGAAGCTCGACGCGGTGTTCCCGAAGCAAGCCGTCGACGAAGCCAAAGCGATCGAGAGAGCCCAGGCCGTGTCGCTGGCCGACCCGTCGCTCGTCGACATGACGCACCTGCCGTTCTTTGCCATCGACAACGACCACAGCAGCGACATCGATCAGTGCATGCACCTCGAGCAGCGCGCCGACGGCGGCTTTGTCATGTCGTACGCGCTGGCCGATGCCGCCCACTATGTAAAACCGGGCACCGCCCTCTTCGAGCAGGCCATGCAGCGGGGCGCTTCTTATTATCTACCGGGTCTGTCGATCCCGATGCTGCCCGACACGCTGTCGCAGGGCGTGGTGTCGTTGAACGCCCATGAAGACCACCGGGCGCTGGTGCTGCAGGTGCGGCTCGACAAAGACGGCAACCCCGAGGGCCAGGCAACGGTGTTGCGGGCAAAGATCCATTCCCAGGCCCAGCTGACCTACCACGGCGTCAGCGCCGAGCTCGAGGGCAAGGGCGCCATCCAGAAAGACCAGCACGGCAAGCCTGTGCCAAAGGCCGTGAGCGCGCAGCTGAAGATCTTCGAGGAGATCGGCGAGCGCCGCATCGAAAAAGCAAAGGCCCGCGGCGTCGTCGAGCCCGATCGCCGCGAGATGGAGATCGGCTTCGACGAAGGCAAGTTCTTCCTGCACGAGCAGAAGAGCGACTGGGCCAGCAAGCTCAACGCCGAGCTGTCGATCCTCGCCAACGTGAAAGGCGCCGAAGCCCTCACCGGCTCGAAGATCAAGGGCGTGCAGGTCCCGGGAATTTTCCGCGTCCACGCCGAGCCCCAGGGCGGGGCCTTGAAAGCCCTGGCCCGCCAGGCCGCCGTCGTCGTCGACAAGAACGGCCTGCCGCCGTCGTGGAAGTGGCAGAACGTCCCTCAGGGCACGGGCGGGCAGAGCGAGTC
Source organism: Myxococcota bacterium (assembly GCA_046593615.1). GTDB lineage: Bacteria > Myxococcota > UBA727 > UBA727 > VGSZ01 > VGSZ01. The sequence goes on from JBKJNL010000547.1 coordinate 1,566, forward strand.
GCTGGCCCAGTGGGTCGAGCGCTTGAAGGCCTTGCCGACGACGCCGCGCGAGCGCTCGTTGTCGCTGGTGCTGCAGACCGCCGCCGTGCGCATCAACGTCGCCAGCGAATACCACCGCGATCCCGGCCAGCACTCGGGCCTGAAGATCGATCACTACGGCCGCTTCTCGGCGCCCATGCGTGAGCAGGTCGGCGTGATGAGCCATGCCGTGTTGTTCGCCAAGACCGCGCTCGAACAGGCCTTTGATGAAGCCGGGCTCACGCCCGAGCAGGCGACGGCGCTGTGGGCCCCGCTGCTGCTCGGCGCCGTCGTCGAGCCCGGCAAGATCCCGCCGGCGCGGCAGCAGCTGGCCGAGCAGGCGCAGGCGCTGTTGACGACCCGTTCGGCAGCACAAGGCGGTGGGCCCGCGCTGGCGGCGTTGGCGACGACGCTGGCGGCGGCGGCGTTGCGGCAGGCGCCGTCGTTGTCGGCCGAAGAAAAGAAGCTGGTCGACGACGTGATGAACCGGGCGATGAACGCCGGCAACACCAGCAAGATGAAGCAGGGCCAGGTCGAAGGCGCCGGCCTCAAGCTGTTGTTCGACGACCTGTTCTTGAACGACCTCGGCGGCAACCCGCTCGGCAACCCGCAAGCGCCGAAGCGCGCCGGCACGGTGACGTCGGTGACGCCGGCCAAGGTCTACATCCAGCTCAACGACCCCGACGTCGAGGTGCGCTTGAGCCTCGACGACCTCAAGCGCCACTGTCCGAACGCCACGTTCCACCTCGAAGACGAAGGCGTCTCGCTGGTGGGCGATCTGCAGGGTGCGCCGGGTGCTTCGGCGGCGGCGGTGGCGCGCTTGCTCGTGGGGCAGGAGATAAACCTGCAGGCCACCCACCACGATGGCGACAAGCTGCACTTCGCCGTCGTCGGCTGATCGACTTCGGCGACACGTCAGTGCGCTACGGAGCGAGCAGCATTGCCAGCGTCAGGTAGCAGGTGGCGCCAAAGGCGCCGGCGATGGGGATGGTCAGCACCCAGGCCCAGAGGATCTTCGTCGTCACGCCCCAGCGCACCGCGCTCACGCGCTGCGAGGCCCCGACGCCCATGATCGACGAGGTGATGACGTGCGTCGTCGACAGCGGCGCGCCGTAGGTGGCGGCCACGATGATGGTGGTGGCCGCCGACAGCTCGGCCGCGAAGCCGTGGATGGGCTTGAGGTCGATGATCTTGCTCCCCATGGTCTTGATGATGCGGACGCCGCCGGCGGCGGTGCCCAGGGCCATCGCCGTGGCGCACGAGAGCACGACCCAGAGGGGCGGGTGGTCGCCCGCCTTGAGCGTGCCGTAGCTGACGAGGGCCATGACGATGATGCCCATGGTCTTTTGCGCGTCGGCCTTGCCGTGGGCGAGGGCCATGCCGGCGGCGGAGATCATCTGCAGCCAGCGAAAGGCCCGGTTCACCGAGCGGGGGCGCATCTTGCGCACGATCCAGGTGACCAGCACCATGATGATGAAGCCGAGAGCGAAGCCGACCAGCGGTGAGAGGAAGAGCCCTTTCAGCGTCTTTGTCAGGTTGCCGATCTCGATGGCCTGGGTGCCGGCTTTTGCAATGGCCGCGCCGAGCACGCCGCCCAACAAGGCGTGAGAAGAAGACGATGGAATGCCGAACCACCAGGTGATCAAGTTCCAGGCAATGGCGCCCAACAAGCCGGCAGCCACCATCACCTGGGAGACCACGTCGGCGTGCACCATCTTGGCGATGGTGTTGGCCACCTCGGTGCCCCAGAAGGCGCCGAGCAGGTTCATGCTGGCGGCCATGATGATGGCCGTGCGCATCGGCAGCACGCCGGTGGAGACGACGGTGGCGATGGCGTTGGCGGTGTCGTGGAAGCCGTTGATGTAGTCGAACACCAGGGCGGCGACGACGACCGCGATGAGGGTGATGAAGACAATGTCCATCGCCGGGTGCTCCTTGGTCGGCCCGCTGGCGCGGGCCTCAACCGTTCTTGATGACGATGGCCGAGAGCGCGTGACCGGTGTGGTCGCAGGCGTCGAGGGCTTGTTCGAGGCCTTCGAGGAATTCTTTGTGCTGAATCAAGCGCACGGCGTTCTTCTCGTCGCGAAACAGCGCGCCGACGCGCGAGCGGTAGATGACGTCGCCGTCGTGCTCGAGCTTGCTGAGCTGGTGGCAGTGCTTCTGGATCTCTTCGAGCTTGCGCATGCCGCGCAAGAGGCCGACGGCGGCTTTGGCTTCTTCGGAGGCCGCGGCGATCAACTCGCCGAGCTCTTTGCTGCCCTCGGGCAGGTCGTCCATGGCGTGCACGCGCAGCTGCATGGCGGTGGCGTGATTCAGGTCGACGACGTCTTCGAGCTGGGTGGCCAGCGAGTAGATGTCGCTGCGATCGAGGGGGGTGACAAAGGTGCGGTTGAGGGCGTTGTAGACCTCGTGGATGACGGCGTCGGCCTCGTGCTCGACGTCGCCCAGCCTGGCCACGATCCGGTCGCGCTCTTCAGCGGTGGGCGCTGCGCACAGCTGGGCGAGCAGCTTGCCGGAGCGGGCGGCGGTGTCGGCGCCCTTCTCCAGCAGGTCAAAGAAGTGGTCCTCGCGGGGCAGCAGCAGCTTGACGAGGCGATCAATCAGCATGGCGCACAGCGTTATCACGGCCCCCCGACAACGGAAGCAGCACCAGCCTGACGTCGTCGACGGCGCGTCGGCGCGGCTGTTGTTGACGGATCCGTCGGCGCTGCCGACGGTGGTGCGGTGACGGGTCCGCGCCGCCTGACGATCGATCTCGACGGAGCCTGGTGCTACCGCGCCATCCATGGCCATCGCGTCGACCACGACGACGACGACGACAACAACGAGGGCGGCGACCCGGTGCTGCTGCAAGGGCTGCCGCGCTTTCTCGCGCTGTGCGCGCGACTGGATGTGACGGCCACGTTGTTCGTCGTCGGCCGCGATCTCGCCGAGCCCGGCTACGCACGCTTGATCAAAGACGCCGCCGCCGCCGGCCACGACGTCGAGAGCCACAGCTTCAGCCACGCCTATGACCTGTCGCGCTGGCCGCGGCTGCGGGCCCGCGACGACATCGCGGCCTCGGTGCGGGCCATCGCCGCGGTCACGGGGCGGGCCCCGGTGGGGTTCCGGGCCCCCGGCTACAACCTGTCAGAGGCGCTGCTCGACGCCGTCACCGACGCCGGCCTGTCGTGGTCGTCGTCGCTGTTGCCGTCGCCGCTCTACTTCGCGGCCCGGGCGGCGATCATCGGCCGCACCTGGCTCGCCAGCCGCGGCCAGCGCCACACGTCGTCGTCAACGAAGCAGGCGTCGACGAAGCAGGCGTCGGCGTCACTGGTGGGCTCGCTGCGTGATTTCTCCCCCGGCCTGTCCGCGGCGCTCGCTCGCTCCGTCGCAGCGGCGATGGGAGGGGGCCGTGACCCCAAGCGCCACCCCGCGATCGACGACGAGCGCCGCCACAGAAATGGCCTGCGCGAGTTCCCGATGAGCGCACCGCTCGGCGTGCCCTTCACCGGCACGACGCTGGCGC
>JBKJNL010000587.1:0-5021 GCA_046593615.1 Myxococcota bacterium
TCTCCCCCCCGGCCCCCCTCTCCACAGGATGTGGAGAGGGGGGAGGAGAGCTGCACCGATCGGGGAATCGCGGGCGCTTGCAAGACCTGCTGCATCCGGCCCACCACATCATTCACGCGTTCGAGGACGTCGTCGTTCGTGAAGCGAACCACGCGATAACCCGCGGCGATCAGCGCCTCGGTGCGGGCGGCGTCCGGCACCTCGCGTCCGACGTGAACCGCACCATCGATCTCGACGACGAGCCTGTGCTCGCTGCAAAAGAAGTCGACGATGAAACCCTTGAGCGGGTGCTGCCGTCGAAATTTCGTTCCCATGCGACCCGCGCGCACGAGTTGCCAAAAGGCGGCTTCGCCGTCAGTCGAATCTCGTCGGAAAGCACGCGCGCTGTGCAGCACAGTCAGCATTCTTCCTGACGATCGACGACGTCAAAGCAGCCAAACAAACCAAGGTCCCTTCCCCCCTCTCCACTTTCTGTGGAGAGGGGGGCCAGGGGGGAGAGGTCGTCGACAACGACGCTGGACACACCAAGGTCCCTTCCCCACTCTCCACTTCCTGTGGAGAGGGGGGCCAGGGGGGAGAGGTCGTCAACAACGACGCTGGACACACCAAGGTCCCGTCCCCACTCTCCACTTCCTGTGGAGAGGGGGGCCAGGGGGGAGAGGTCGTCAACAACGACGCTGCAGAAAGAAAACGCCCTTCCCCTCCTACTTCCTGTGGAGAGGGTGGCCGGGAGGGACAGGTCGTGCACGACGCCCATCATGATCACGTCCTCCGCATGTCGAAGCTCGGGCGGTCGGGCTTGCCGTACAGGCTCAACGCACCCTTCTCGCCGGTGGCGTTCGGACGCGTGAAGATCCAGTTCTGCCAGGCACTGAGACGGCCAAAGATGCGCGTTTCCATTGTCTCAGGCCCGGGCCAGCGCAGGTTCTGCTCCATGCCCGTCAGGGCGTCGGGGCTCATGGTGCTGCGCTCCTCGACGAACAGGCGGATCTCGTCGGGGTAGTCGATGTCGTCGCGGGCAAAGGTCACGAGGCCGGCTTTTTCGGCGGCGCTGCCAACAAATGGCTTTTGTTCCTTCATGGCCGGGCGCAATTTTTCCAACGCTGCGGCGTCGCCGTAGAAGCGCGTCTGGGCCCGGGTCAGGCCGTTGCCCATTGGCAGCGGTCCGTCGTTGATCATCGACAACGTGACCGTCGACTCCTGGCCGTCGCCGCTGCCAGAGGGCGGGCCTTCGCCGGGTGCGTCGAGCAGGTAGCTGCGGTCGGCGGTCATCAGCAGCTCGGCGAAGCTGCCGGCCCAGCACGAGCCAGGCTCGACGAGCGCGAGCAACGTCTTGGCCGTCATGTCGACGCGCTTCAACACGCGCTTCATGTGCTGCAGCACCTCGTTGGCGAACCAGTCGCCAGCGGCCACGGCCTCGAGCAAAGACTTCTCGGCCTCGAGCAGCAGGCGCGCGTCGCCTGCAGTCTTGATCGTCACGAGCCCGATCTCGAGGAACGTGCAGCGCAGGCGCAAGATGGCGTCGTCGAGCTCGCGGTACATGCGCAGGGCCCACAGGTCGGCGCCCTTTTCGCGCAAGGCCTTTGACGGCTCTTTCTCGGTGGGCGCCTTGACGGTCAGCTCGGCGGTGCGCGTCTTGGGATCGACGACCAGCGTGACGTAGCGGTAGGTGAACGCCGTGCCGTCTTGCTTGCAGCTGATCTCATCGAGCACCACGCCCTGCCCGCGGGCTTTTTCCCCCGGCCGCGTCGACGTCGCCGCCAGCTTGAGCGCTTTTTCTTTCACGGCTTCGGCGAACTTCGACTTGGGCGCGAGGTAGTCGACGAGCTTCCACTCGATGGCCCGCTTGCCCTTCACGCCCTCGGCCGTCGTCGAGAACGCGTCGCACAGGTCTTTGCGCACCCGGCGCTTGTCGGTGATGCGCGTCAGGCCGCCGGTGCCGGGCAGCACGCCAAGCAACGGGACCTCGGGGAAGCTGACGGCCGAGCTGGCGTCGTCGAGCAGCAGGATCTCGTCGCAGGCCAGGGCCAATTCATACCCGCCGCCCGCCGCGGTGCCGTTCAAGGCCGCGAGGAATTTCAACGACGACGACGACGACGCGTCTTCGAGGCCGAGGCGCGTCTCGTTGGTGAACTTGCAGAAGTTCACCTTGAACGCGTGGCTCGACATGCCGAGCATGAAGATGTTGGCGCCGGCGCAGAAGACCTTGTCCTTCAGGCCGGTGACGACGACGGCTTTGACTTCGGGGTGCTCGAAACGAATGCGCTCGACGGCGTCCCACAGCTCGACGTCGACGCCGAGGTCGTAGGAGTTCTGCTTCAAGACGTAGTCGCCGAGGCCGCCTTCTTCGGCGACGTCCATGCCGAGCGTGCAGACCTCGCCGTCAAAGGCGAGCTTCCAGTGCTGGTACTTCGACGGGTTCGTCTGAAAGCTGACCTGCAGGTTCTGACCACCGTCGTTGCCGTGCTCGGCCATGTGTTGCTCCTCGATGTCTGGAAGTGCTTGCAGCGTAGTGCAGCCTAACGATCACTCAACTGCATTGTGTTGCAGCTTTCCAGCTGCGGCACGCGGCTACGGTGGGCGTGGTCAATGGGACCGTGAGGTCTCCGTGAGGTCAGCGTGCGCCTCCGTCTGAGCCTGCAGGCTCGCATCTTTGTCGGCTTCCTGGCCCTGCTGCTGGTGTTCGGCGCGGCCAGCACGTTTGCCGTGCGCGCCCTGCATGGCGTGCGGCGCGACCTCGTGGTGCTGACCCGCGGCTACCTCGCCCTCGGCCGGGCCGCCACGCAGCTGCGCACCCTGCAAGAGCTCAAGGACGCCACCGTCGACCGCGCCGTCGCCGAAGACGACGTCTTGCAGCGCCGCCCGCTCGTGAGCTTTTCCCGTGAGCTCTACCCGCAGCAGATGGGCGAGCGCCTGCAGGAGATCCAGACCCTCGCCCGCCAGCTGCAACGGGCCCGCACCTCGACGTCGACGTCGGACGCGCTGTTCCTCGAGACGGTTTTTTCCCAGGCCCGCCGCGCCTACGACCTCGCCGCCGCCTACGACGAAGCCACCGCCCGCCTGCTCGACACCCTCGACGAGCGCGACCCCGGAGCCGGCGGCGCGGCCGGCGCCGCCAACACCGCCGCCCTGATCGACGAGTGGCGCAAGCGCCGCGACGTGTACTCGCGCGAGCTGCGCCAGATCGCGCTCGGCGTCGACAACCGCGCCGCCGACGCCCTGCAACAGGTCGAAGCGGCCGAGCGGCAGAGCGAGGTGTTCGTCGTCGTCGTCGCCGTCGTCGCCCTGCTCACCGGCCTGCTGGTCTTGTGGATGATGATCCGCGCCCTGCGCCCGCTGCGCGCCCTCGTGACCGCCACCCGGGCCCTGCAAAAAGGCCAGGGCACCGCCGTCGTCGAGAGCGTCCTCGCGGCCCGCAGCGGCAAGGACGGACGCGGCGCCGACGACGAGGTGGGGCTCTTGGCCGAAGAGCTCGTCACCCTGGCAAAGGCCCTCGAAGAGCGCGAAGGCTCGCTCGCCGAACGCTCGCAAGAGCTGCTGCGCTTGAGCGCGTTCGCCGAAAACGTCATCCGCTCGGTGCGCGTTGGCATCGTCGTCGTCGACGAGCACAAGCGCATCCGCACCCTCAACCCCGCGGCCCGCTCGGTGTTCAGCCTGCCGCTGCAAGACGTCGAGCAGAAACCCTTGAGCGCCGTCGTCGACGTCGCCCTCGTGCCCGCCCTGCCCTTGATCGACGAGGTCAGAAGCACCGGCGCCTTGCGTTCGCTGCCGCTGTTGAAGATCAAAGACAAGGTGGTCGACGTCGTCGTGGTGCCCTTGCGCGATCGCGCCGGGGCCTCGGCGGGCGAGGTGTTGTTGCTCGGCGAAGACGTCACCGCCCGCGAAGACGCGCGCGAGAAGCTCGTGCACTCCGAGCGGCTGGCGGCCATCGGACGGCTCGCAGCGCAGATCACGCACGAGATCAGAAACCCGCTTTCGTCCATCGGGCTCAACATCGAATTGCTCGGCGACGACGTCGACAACCTGCCGCTGGAACGCCGCGCCGAGGTGAAGAGCATCCTCGATGCCGTGCTGTCGGAGGTGCGGCGCCTGGCCGAGATCACCGAGGGCTACCTGCGCTACGCGCGGCTGCCGGCACCCACGCGCACCGAGCGCGACGCCGGCGATCTCGTCGCCGACCTCGTCGCGTTCTTTGCCGGCGAGGCCGCGCAGAAGGGCGTCAACGTCGAGCTGCACGTCGAGAAAGCCCTGCCGAAGATCGCCGTCGACGCCGACCGCCTGCGCCAGGCGCTGTTGAACCTGCTGCGCAACGGCGTCGAAGCCTGCGGCCGCGGCGGCACCGTTCGTCTCACGGCCCGGTCCGTCGCCGGCGAGAGCAGCCCTCCTGCGGGCGGCGCGGGCGGCGCGGGCGGCGCGGGCGGCGCGGGCGGCACCGGCGGCACCGACGGCACCGACGGCGAAGGCGACGGCGAGCACGTCGAGCGCAGCGTGGAGATCGTCGTCGAAGACAACGGCCCCGGCATCCCGAAAGACGTGCGCGCCAAATTGTTCTCGCCGTTCTTCACGACCAAAGCCGGCGGCACCGGCCTCGGCCTGGTCTTGACCCGCGAGATCGTGCGCGAGCTGCACGGCGACGTGGTCGTCGACGAGAGCGCGCTCGGCGGCGCGGCGTTTGTCGTGACGCTGCCGGCGTCGACGTCAGAGGGGTCGTCGACGTAGCCTCGGGTCAGGTGGGGCGGGCGGGCGGGCGGCCGGCGGCGCGGCCGGCGAGATCCCATGCTTCGGCTCCGGCGCCGCCGGGCGCCCTGCCTCTGCGGCCACTCCCGCTACGTCCCTGTTGTTTTTGAACACGTCGTTTCAAATGGACCCATCATGTCATTTGGTTTCTTCCTGGGTGGCATCGTCCTGGTCATCGGTGGGGTGACCTACGGCGCCGTGTTGCTCAACGTGCCGGTGCCCTGGATCGTCGTCGGCGACCTCGTCTTGCTGGGCGTGGGCGTGCTCCTCGCGGTCAAGGCGAC
>JBKJNL010000672.1:0-5751 GCA_046593615.1 Myxococcota bacterium
TGAAGGTGAAGGTGAGGGCGAGGGCGAGGGCGAACCGGCCGAAGACCCGGGTGCGCCCGATCCGTGCGGTGCGCTCGATCCGTTTCGCGCCGATCTCAACGGCGACTGCGAGCCAGACCTCGCCATCGGCGCGCCCAACGTCAGCAAGATCTTCGTCATCGGCAGCCGCGCCGACGGCAGCCTCACCGAGCCTTTTGAACAGGACTGGGACACGGGCGACCCCATCGTCGGCAATGCCGGCGCATCGGACCGGCTCGGCGCGGCCATCGCCCTCGAGCCCGACGCCACCGTCGAGGGCGGCCTGCGCGCGCGGCGCTTTTTTCCGTCGCTGCCCGGGGCCGGAACAGTGCGCGAGCTCGTCCCCTTCAAGCGCAACGGCGAGACCTTTGCCGAAGATTTCCGGCAGACCATCAACGTCGGTGGCGTGAACCCCGGCACGGTCATGGCCGTCGGCCGCGCCGACGACGCCGGCCGCAGCAAGATCCTCATCGCCGACGACACCGGCGGCGGCCGCTTGTCGCTCGGCGGTGCGGTCAACGGGCCCTTCGACGACGCCATCCGCGTGGTCATCGGCGCGACCATCAAGGCGATCATCCGCATCCCCGACAAAGATGGCGATGGCGAAGAAGACTTCCTGGTCGGTGCGCCGGGCACGGTGCGGGGGCCGGCGGTGGTCGGCGTCTTTGCCGTCTCTTCGGCCGATCTCTCGTTCATCGACTCGTTTCGGTTCGCGATGCCGGCGGGCTCGACGTCGTTCGGCGCGGCGCTGGCGGCCCTCGGCGACGTCGACGGAGACGCCCGCCAAGACCTCATCGTCGGCGCGCCCGACGACGACCGCGCCGGGATGGTCCACGTGCTGCTCTCGTCGCAGGCGTTTGTCGGGCTGGTGGTGGCGGCGCCGGCGGCGGCCTCCAACGGCGCGCGCTTTGGCTTCGCTGTCTCGCCCGTCGGCGACGTCGACAACGACGACCGCAACGACATCGCCATCGGCGCTCCGCTCGACTTCGAAGCCGGCGCGGTCGACGACGCCGAGTGCGACGACGTCGCCCCCGCCGGCTACCCCGGTGACTGCTCCGGCGAGCTGTTCTTGTTGCCGTCGACGGACCTGTTGCCCGCCCGCACGCCAGCGCCGTTTTCGTGTGTGCGCTTCGACGGACTGCCGCGCACCCGCCTCGGCTTCGCCTTGCGCGCGCTGGGTCCGCATCCCGACAGCGGCGACCTCGGCGAGCGCCTGGCGATCGGCGGTCCGGGCACGCCCAACCCCACCGGCGACTTCGGCCTGGTGATCGTTTTCACTTTCAAGGCCAACGCCACGGCCCGCACCTGCACCAGCGCCGAGCCCGACCAGACGACCCTCGGCTTCGTCGGTCCGACGGCCCAGGGCTTCGGCCCCGGCGACGACTTCGGCGCCGCCCTCGGGCTTTAGACCCGTTCAGGGCTCAGTCAGGGCTCAGTGGGGCTCGTCGTCGTCGCCGTCGTTGTCGTCGCCGGCAGCGCGCGGACCGGCTCGAAGTTCTGGAAGCCGTCGCAGGCCTTTTTGAAGCCGGCCAGGTACGGCAGCGCGCGCCACGTCATGCCCGCCCAGGCAAACGCCCGCCGCGACGCCGACACCGCCGGCGCCGCCACGTCGAGGGGGCCGAGCGCGTCGAGGTCGGCGTAGACGGTCGCGGTCACGCCGATGCCCTCGAGGTCTTCCGTCATCGACGTCAACGGCAGGTCGGCCGGCAAGAGCCCGCGCACCGCCTCGGTGGCCAGCAGGTACTGCCGCAGGGGCACGTGGTTCTTCAGCAGCCGGTGCACGACTATGACGTCGCGGCCGGCCAGCTCGGTGAAGCGCTTCACGCGCTGCACGGCGACCTCGCCGACGTGGGCGACGAACTTGAGCGTCAGGTCCGAGGCCTGCGTGCAGCCCTCGCACGAGCACAGCCGCTCGATGACCATCTGCTGCTTCTTTTGCTCAAAGGTGCTGCGGATGTTCTTCAGCTCACCGGCGAGATCGGACTGGTCTTTCTCGGCGCAGAAGAACAGGGCCGCGTCGCCTTCGAGCTTGGCGAGCTTGAGCTTGCGCGATCCGTCGATGACCGCCTCGAGCAGGCGGGCCACGACATCCTGGGCGTGGGCCAGATTGATGCGGTGAACCGTCAGGAAGCGCGTGTAGCCCCCGATGTCGGCGATGACGAGCAACGTGCGGTCAACCATGATCTGGTCGCGCGTTCAGTAGAAAAAAAGAAGCCAAAGAAGTCGCCAACGACAACGACTACTTCTTCTTCTTCGTCGACGGCTTCAACGACTTCAATCGCTTTTTCGCATCGTTCACGAGCGGTGACTTCTCGTGCTTGGCGAGGAGCTCTTCGTAAAAGACGCGGGCCTCGTCCTGGAAGCCGAGCTGCTCGAACGACAGCCCGATCTTGAAGAGCGCGCCGTCGGACTTCTCGCTCTTGGGGCTCTCCAGCACGCGCTGGTACGAGAGAATGGCCTGCTTGTAGGCTTTTTCCCTGGCGCCCTTGTCGGAAGCGGCGCCAGCGAGCTGATAGTAACTCTCGGCTTTCCAGAAGGCCGCGTTATCGACCAGGTCTTCTTCTTTGCCGTGGCGGGCAAGGAACAAATCAAAGGCTTCGGCGGCCGCTCCGAACTTTTTGTCGTCGAAGAGCTTCTTGGCGAACTCGTAGTGTGCCTTGGGCTCGGCGGGGACGTCGGCGCCGTCGATCTGCGCGGTCTTGTTGGGGTCACCGTCGAGCTTCGGGGCCGTGGCCGCCGACGACACCGACATCGGCGGCCGGGCCAGGATGGATTCGACCGAAGCCTTTTGCTCGCCGATCTCGTGCTTGGCTTCTTCGATCTCGCCGCGCAGGGCCTGCACCTCGGCGACGACCTTTTCGAGCTGCACACCGCTGTCGGCGTCGGCCTGGCGCAGGTTCGAGAGCGTGGTTTCGAGCTCGACGACGCGACGGTCGATCTTCTCGACGCGGCCGACCTCTCTGGACTTGATGTCCGACAGCTCTTTCTGCAGCTGGGCGGTCTCGCTCTTGAGAGCGTCGACGTCGCTGCGCAGCTGCTCACCTTCGGCGCGCGTCGTCACGCACGACGACGACGACAGCACGGCCGCGAGCAGGAGACCAGCGGCGCTCAGGCGCCTGCATGACGCTCGGGCGCGCGACGAACCATGTCGCGTCGCCTGCTGAGAAGCCGCCGGAGTAGTCGCGTGGAAAGCCGCCTGAGAACCCGCCTGAGAAGCTGCCTGAGAAGCACTGCGCATGGCCGACCTCACTGCTGAACGATGAGCTCGCCGCGGCGGTTCTGCGCCCAGGCGTCTTCGGTGCCGGAGTTGTCGACGGGCTTCTCTTCACCGTACGAGATGACCTTGACGCGGTTGTCGGCGACGCCGAGGGCCGTCAGGTACTTCTTGATCGACTTGGCGCGGCTCTCGCCCAGCGACAGGTTGAACTCGGGCGTGCCGCGCTCGTCGGCGTGGCCTTCGATGGTCAGGCGCCAGCCGGTGTTCTTGGTCAAGCAGCGGGCCATGTTGTCGAGCGAGGCGCGGCCATCGGGGCGGAGGTCGGCGGCGTTGAAGTCGAAGCCGACGCGGGCCTTGGTCTCGCACTTCATGCTGGGGTCGATGCCAGCGCCGCCGCCGTCGGTGCCGCCGGTGCCGCCGGCGCCGGGGCGTTTGCAGCGTCCGAGCTCGCAGGTGGCGCCGGTGCCGCAGGCGTCGTTGGTGGTGCACTGGGCCTTCATGCAGCGGCTGGCCTCGCAGATGTTGCCCGCGCCGCACTGCCCATCAGACGTGCAGGTCTGCTCGCAGCGGCCCTTGTTGCACTTCTGACCGGCGCCGCACTGCGTGTCCTTTGCGCACTGCTGGCACTGGCCGAACAAGCAGTATTCGTTGATCGCCTTTCCGTCGCCGCTCTTCTTGCATTGATCATCGCTCTCGCACTTCGGGTACTCGGGCCCCGGGCAACCCGTCAGGGTCAAGCCGGCAACGGCGGCGACGACGACGAGCAGGGCGCGAAAGAGGGTCATCGGGAGCTCCAACAGGCGACAAACGGGAACGAAACGCAGAGGGTCAAAAGCGGGCGGACCGTAGAAGCAGCCGCCCCACCGCGCAAGGCGAAAAGGCCAGGATCGGCGCCTTCCAACGTCTCGTCGATGCAAAGGATTTCTGAACGGGCCTTGTTCCTGGCGTGGGACTTCGGGCGGCACCGGCAAAGGCCGCACGGTGCGTCGGCGACGACGCAGTCCCGCAAAACGCCCCGGAGCTTGCCGCGGTACCGCTCGTCCGATACGACGCCACCGCACATGGATGTGGCTCTTCCCCACCCCGCGACGACGACGAGCATCTACGTCGACGACCCCGGCAAGACCGGCCTCATCGAGCCGGTGTTGCTGAAGCGCATTGTCTCGCTCGGGCTGCCCGTCATCATCGGCATGCTCACCCAGACGCTCATCAACCAGATGGACATGATGTTCATCGGCCGGCTCCCCGAGCACGAGGCGGTGCCCGCGCACGCTGCGATGATGCCGTCGTTGATTCTGCTGTGGAGCTTCGGCGGGTTCCTGTCGGCGATCTCGGTGGGCACGCAGGCCCTCACCGCCCGGCGCTACGGCGAGGGCGACCCGCAGGGCGCGGGCCGGGTGCTGGCCAACTCGGCGCTCATGGCCCTCATCAGCTCGGTCATCGCCACCATCGTGGCCATCGCCGCGGTGCCCTACCTGTTCCCGCTGATGCACAAGGACCCCGAGGTCCAGCAGATCGGCATCTCGTTTTGCCGCATTCGCTTCCTGGGCATCGTCCCCATGGTTTTGACGGCGTCGCTGAAGTCGTTCTACGACGGCATCGGCCGGACCCACATTCACATGTTCGTCGCCATCGTGATGAACATAACCAACCTGATTTTGTGCTGGTTTCTCGTGTTCGGCAAGATGGGGCTGCCTGCCCTCGGCGTCAACGGCGCGGCGTGGGGCGCCGCGTTGTCCGGTGCGACCGGTGCGCTCTTGATGTTTTTCTATACGATGAAGCGCAACGATCGCGCGAAATTTCATGTCTACACCATGAAGAACCTGGACCGCGGTGTGGCCAAGAGCATCGCCGTGCTCTCGGTGTTCTCTGGCTTCGCCACGATGGTGGTCATGACCGGCTTCGCGTTGTTCTTGCGCATCCCCGCGCTCCTCGACGCGCAACAGGGGACGAGCGCGAACGCCGCCGCGTCCTCGAACGTCATCACCATCATGATGGTGGTCTTCATGACCTGCATCGCCTTTGGCACCTCGACAGCGACGTTGGTCTCGCAGTCGCTGGGGGCAAAGAAGCCCGACCTGGCATCTCGCTACGGCTGGCAGAGCGTGATGTTGATCTGCGCGATCATGGGCGTCATCGGCGGCGTGGTCTTTCTCTTTCCCGAAGAGCTCATGCGCCTGTTCCTGCCCAAAGAAGAGGGCAAGGTCGAGCTGCTGAAAGACGCGGCGGTCTCGATCGCCATTCCCTCACTGCGCTTCACCGGCGTCATCGCCCCCATCGCCGCCGCGGCCCTCGTGCTGACGCAGGCCCTCTACGGCGCCGGCGAGTCGCGCTTCGTGGCCATCGCCGAGTTCACGCTGCACTTCTTCATCCTGGTGCCGCTCAGCTATGTATTCGCCGTGACCCTCGACATGGGCCTCATCGGCTGCTGGTACGCGACGGCCATCTACGGCGTGCTGCTGCTTGCCGCGACCGCCTGGCGCTTCGCCGCCGGCAAATGGAAACGCACCGTCCTC
>JBKJNL010000724.1:0-4064 GCA_046593615.1 Myxococcota bacterium
GCAGATGAAGGCCCACGGCATCGCGCCCATCGACCTCGTCGTCGTCAACCTCTACCCCTTCGAGAAGATCGCCGGCCAGGCCGACGCCTCGTGGGAAGAGTTGATCGAGAACATCGACATCGGCGGCCCGTCGATGCTGCGCTCGGCAGCAAAGAACCATGACTCCGTCGCCGTCGTCTGCGACCCCGCCGACTACGAAGACATCATCGTCGCCCTCGACGTCGGCGGCGGCACCGCCCACCAGATGCGCCGTCGGCTGGCCCTCAAGGTCTTTGCCCGCACGGCCGCCTACGACGCCGCCATCGCCGCGCGCCTGGCTCTCAAGCACGAGATCGAGCTGCCCCTCTCGTTTGAAGGCGGCGACCACCGCGACCCCGCCGCCGCCGCCGGCCTGGGCGAGGTGTTGCCGATCATGGCCCGCCGCACGTCGACGCTGCGCTACGGCGAGAACCCCCACCAGCTCGGCGCCGTCTACGCCGTCGCCAACCACGGGCTGAGCGGCGGACGCAAAGAGCTCGACATCGCCACGGTCACGCCGCTGCAAGGCAAAGAGCTCAGCTACAACAACCTGCTCGACGCCGACGCCGCGGTCTTTTCGCTGCGCTGCCTGATCGACAAGCAGGCCGTTGGCAACCACAAGGGCGACCAGCCGGGCGACCAGAAGGGCGCAGCAAAAGTGGGCGCCGTCGTCGTCAAGCACAACACCCCGTGCGGCGCGGCGCTGTCGTCGTCGATCAAGTCGGCCTGGACGCAGGCCCTGAAAGGCGACCCGGTCTCGGCCTTTGGCGGCATCGTCTGCTTCGGCGGCGTCGTCGACGAAGAGACCGCCGCGGCCATGGGCGACGTCTTTCTCGAGGTCGTCGTCGCCAGCGGCTTCACCGACGGCGCCCTCGCGCTGTTCGCCAAGAAGACCCAGCTGCGCCTGCTGGCGGTGCCCGATTTGACGACGTCGGCGCTGCCGCGCCACGCCACGCGCAGCATCCCCGGCGGGCTGCTCGTGCAACAGCACGACGTGGTTCCTTGCGCGGTCCGCGAAGGAACCGTGGCCAGCAAGCGCGCCCCCACCGACGACGAATGGCGCGCCCTCGACGTCGCCTGGCGCATGTGCGCGCCGGTGAAGTCGAACGCGATCACCCTGGCCAGATTCGAGGGCAACAGCGACGGCGACGTCGTCTTGATCGCCAGCGGCGGCGGACAGACGAGCCGCGTCGACAGCGCCCGCATCGCGGTGGCAAAGGCCCGAGAGCACAAGCACGAGATCAAGGGCTCGGCCGCCGGCTCCGACGCGTTCTTCCCCTTCGCCGACGGCCTGCAGGTCCTCATCGACGCCGGCGTCACCGCCGTCGCCCAGCCGGGCGGCAGCAAGCGCGACGCCGAAGTCATCGCCGCCGCCGACGCCGCTGGCGTCGCCATGGTGCTCACAGGCGAGCGCCACTTCCGCCACTGAGCCTGAGAGTGGGCGCCCCACCTGGGGTGGGACCGCCCCAGGGGCGACCGGGGCGGTGGACCGCGCTGCTGGTGGGTGTCCGTTTCACTCGGGCGCTGTCACCCGGGGTGGCAATCGACCTGCCCCGCTTGGAAACGGCGGCGATTCGGGGCAGAGATGCCGCGACAGCAGAATGTGGATTCGGCGAAGGGCTGCATGACGGAGCGGGTGATCGGGATCGATCTCGGGACGACGAACAGCTGTGTCGCCACGGTCGAAAGCGGCGTTCCCAAAGTCATCGCCAACAAGGGCGGCTACAAAACGACGCCGTCGATGGTCGCCGTCGCCGAGAGCGGCCGCCGGCTGGTGGGGCACATCGCCAAGCGCCAGGCCATCACCAACGCACAGAACACGGTCTACGCCGCCAAGCGCCTCATCGGTCGCAAGTGGAGCCACCCCGCCGTCCAACAGGCGCGGCAGGTGCTGCCGTACCAGCTGGTCGAGGGCGACACCGGCGACGTGCGCATCCAGCTGCGCGACAAGGCCTATTCGATCCCCGAGATCTCGGCCGTCGTTCTCGCCGAGATGAAGAAGGTCGCCGAGGAGTATTTCGGCGGCCCCGTCGAAAAAGCCGTCATCACCATCCCGGCCTACTTCAACGACGGACAGCGCCAGGCCACCAAAGACGCCGGCCGCATCGCCGGCCTCGACGTCATCCGCATCATCAACGAGCCCACCGCCGCGGCGCTGGCCTACGGCTACAAGAAGAACGTCAAGAAGCGCGTCGCCGTCTTCGACCTCGGCGGCGGCACCTTTGACGTCTCGGTCCTCGACATCCAGGACGGCGTTTTCGAAGTGTTGGCCACCGCCGGCGACACCTACCTCGGCGGCGAAGACTTCGACCAACGCATCGTCGAGTGGCTCGTGTTCGGCTTTGCCAAAGAGCACCGTCTCGACCTGCGCACCGACGTCATGGCCCTGCAGCGCCTGCGCGACGCCGCCGAGCAGGCCAAGATGCAGCTGTCGATGACGACGACGACCGAGATCAACCTCCCGTTCATCATGTCGCCGTCGACGGGCAAGAGCGACGCGCTCCACCTGCAGCGCACGCTCTCGCGCGAGAAGCTCGAAGACATGAGCGCCGACCTCGTCGAGCGCACCATCGAGATCTGCGACCGCATGCTGAAGGAAGCGCGCATCCAGAAAGAGGAGATCGAAGAAGTCGTCCTCGTCGGCGGCCAGACGCGCATGCCGAAGGTCCAGCAGATGGTGAAAGAGTACTTTCAGCTCGAGCCGGCCAAGAGCGTGCACCCCGACGAGGTCGTCGCCCTCGGCGCCGCCGTTCAGGCCGCGGCGCTCATCGGCTCATCCGAGCCGGGCAAGCAGCCCGACATGCTGCTGCTCGACGTGACGCCCCACCGCCTCGGCATCATGATCGCCGGCGGCTACTTCAACACGCTCATCCCCGCCAACACGACGGTGCCGACGACGGCGACCCACACGTTCACGACGGTGCGCGACGACCAGACCGCGGTGAAGATCATGGTGCTGCAGGGCCAGAGCGACATCGCCAACCAGAACGAGCTGCTGGGCGAGTTCCTGCTGACCGGGCTCACCGCCATGAAGCGCGGCGAGATCGAGATCGAGGTCAAGTTTGACATCTCACCCGACGGCATCGTCTCGGTTTCGGCGCGCGACAAAGCGACCGGACAGGAACAGAGCATCCAGGTGACGGCGACCAACCGCCTGACGGAAGACGAGCTGAAACGCATCCTCTCGACCAACGAGGAGTACGCCGTCTCTGAAAAGAACACCGAGCTGTTCGCCACGCTGAAGAACGACGTCGAGCGGTCGCTGCGCGAGGTCGAGCGCCTCGTTCCCTCGGTCCGTGAATTCATCACCGCCTCCGACTTCGGCGACGACGCCCTGAAAAAGGTCGACGTCGTCCGCGAGCGCGCGAAGCGAGCGATGCAGATGCAAGACATCGAGGCTCTCAAGGGCGTCCAGGAGCCCCTCGAGCGCGCTGTCCAGATGCTCAAGGGTGTCGCCGACCGAATCGCCTCCAAGAGCTGAACCGACACAACCCGCCCCGGGGGCGGTGCGTCTCGCCATCGGCCTCCTACTCTGATCGAAATCACGCGCGGGCGAGGGATGCACACGTCAGTCAGCAAATGGTTGGAAGAGGGGATGCGCCACTACTCGGCCGGCGACCACGCGCGCGCGCTGGAGAGCTGGTACCGCATCCTCGAGGTCGAGCCCCAGCACGCGGCGGCCCTGCAGTACGTCTCATTCGTGCGGCAGGCCTTTCGCGTCGACGGCGGCCCCGCGACGTCGACACCGCCAGCGGCGACGCCGATGGCGGCGACACCGCCCGCTGAGCCCGCGACGACACAGCCCCCGACGACACAGCCCCCGACGACGCCGGCCGCGGCACCCGCCGCGATCGCGCCGGCCAAAGCGGCGTCGCCGACCGTCTCTTCCATCGGCGACGCCGCGTCCGCGTTCGCCGGGCTCGTTCCCACCGCGCCCGGTGCCCTGCGCTCGCCGACGGCGACGCAACGATGGGGGACCCCCGCCCGCCCGTCGACGTCGACGTCGCCCGCCGCCCCCGCCCCCGCCGCGCCGTCGCCCGTGCCCG
>JBKJNL010000725.1:0-4091 GCA_046593615.1 Myxococcota bacterium
GTCTTTCACCTGCCCCGCCTCATCGCTCCGCGCACGATGGAGCTGTTCCCGTTCTTCACCAGCGGCGCCTGGCCCGACGTCTCCAGAGCCGTGCTGCACCGCGCCTGACATCTGTTCCGTGGGAGTCAGCATGAAGATCTCCGTCATCGCCGCGACCGACCTCGACGACCGCCACCAGGCCCGCTGGCTCGCCCTGCAGCGCAGCAACCCGGCGCTGGTGAGCCCGTACTTCTGCCCCGAGCTCACCCTGGCCGTTGCCCGCGTCAAAGACGACGTGCGCGTCGCCGTCCTCGAGGAGCGTGGCGAGGTGATCGGCTACCTCCCGTTTGAGCAGGATTGGGGGGCCGGGCGGCCGGTCGGCGCTCCGTTGTCGGACCACCACGGCGTCATCGCCGCGCCGGGCACCGTCATCGATTGGCCGCTGCTGCTGCGCAGCACCAACCTCGCCTACTGGAAGTTCGACCACCTGGTGGCCGCGCAGTCGCCGCAGGAAGAAGAGCGCCTGGTTTCGTCGCCGGGGCTCGACCTGTCGCGGGGCTTCGAGGCCTGGAAGGCGGGGCGCATCGCCGCCGGTGGTCGTCGCGTCGCCGAGCTGGATCGCAAGGCGCGCAAGCTCGCGCGCGAGGTCGGGCCGCTGCGCTTCGAAGCCCACGTCGACGACCGCGCCGTGTTCGAAACAATCTTGCGGCTCAAGTCCGAGCAATGCCGCCGCACCGGCATCGGCGACATCTTTGCGTCCCCCTGGACCCGTTCCCTCGTCGACGAGATCCGTCACATCGACAAGCCGCACTTCGCCGGCCGCCTCTCGGCCTTCTACGCCGGAGACCACCTCGTCGCCGCCCACCTCGGCATGCGCTCCGAGCGGGCCTGGCATTGGTGGTTCCCGGTCTATGACCACGCCCACGCGAAGCACTCGCCGGGCGCGCTGCTGTTGCTCTACACGGCCGAAGCCGCAGCGCAGGCAGGCATGCAGGTGCTCGACCTCGGCAAAGGCGACGACGTCTACAAGAGCAGCTTCGCCGACTCGAGCCTGCCGCTGGTCGAGGGCTGCGTGACCCGCCCGGCCCTGCGCACGGCGGCCCGCGACGCCCGCCTGACCGCCGCGCGCTGGCTGAAGACGACGCCGATCGTGCAACCCCTGCGGCCGCTGTGGCGAACCTTGCGGCGCATCGGCAAAGGCCGCGCGAGCGATGCCTCGAACGCCGTGGAACCGACCTTGTCCGCCGCTCCGCTGTCGCCGCCCGCAGCGCAGCCGGCGGCAACAACGACGTCGCCGTTGGGATGAGTGGCGCGGGCCCGCAGCTCGACGACGGCGACGGCCCGCGAATGTGCCGCTCGTCGACGACGCAGCCAGCCGCCCAAACACACCTTGCATCGGCGCAGGACATTGGCGACAACGGGGCGTGCTCGAGCTGTTGCGAGGGATTCCGTCGTCGAGCGACCCGCTCGACTGCCGCATGGTGGCCCACGACTTGTGGCCGCGGCGGTTCCTCGAGCGCCGCGAAGAGATGGCCGTCATCCCGCCGGCCCGCGTGTTCTGGCCCCGCGACGACGACGACGTTCGCGCCGTCATCCAGGCTGCTCGCGTTGAGCGTCGGGCGCTGGTGCCCTTCGGCGCCGGCTCCGGCGTGTGCGGCGGCATCTCGCCGGCGTCGACGGCCTGGGTGCTCGACCTGAAGCGCCTCGATCGCGTGCTGGCCCTCGACCCCGAGCGCCGCACCGTCGTCGTGCAGGCCGGCATGATCGGCGACCGCCTCGAGCGCGCGCTCAACGCCCGCGGCTTCACGCTCGGGCACTTCCCGTCGTCGATCTACATCTCGACCGTGGGCGGTTGGGTGGCCACGCGCTCGGCCGGCCAGCTCAGCTCGCGCTACGGCAAGATCGAAGACATGGTGCTCGCGGTCTGGGGCGTCGACGGACGCGGTCACCCCATCCACGCCGCCGTCGACGACCCCGACACCGGCCCCGGCACCCTGCAGCTGCTGGTCGGCTCCGAGGGCGCGCTGTGTGTGATCACGCGCGTGATGTTGCGCGTGGTGCCGCTCGCCAGCCACCGCTTCTTGCGCGGCGTGTCGTTCAAGGATGTGCCCACGGGCCTCGCCGCCATGCGCGCGCTGCTGGTGTCGGGTGAAGCGCCGTCGGTGCTGCGCCTCTACGACCCCCTCGACTCGGCCCTGGCCGGCAACGCCGCCGCCGTCGACGAGCCGCTGCGCATCACGGCCCAGGGCATCGCCCGCGCCGGCATCGAAGACAGCGGGCCGACGTCAAATTCATC
Source organism: Myxococcota bacterium (assembly GCA_046593615.1). GTDB lineage: Bacteria > Myxococcota > UBA727 > UBA727 > VGSZ01 > VGSZ01. The sequence continues at coordinate 2,276 of JBKJNL010000725.1, forward strand.
GGGCCACTCATCGGGCCACTCGTCGGACAACAACCGCGACGGGGCCGCCAGCGAAGAGCCGACCCTGTTCGACACGCTGGTCTACAAGGCCGAAGAGCTGGCGCTGTTCTCGCGGCCGCGGGCCACGCGCCTGGTGGTCGGCGAAATCCTCGGACGGCCGAGCATCGCCAACACGCTGCTTGACCGGACCGGGGGCAAGCCCAAGCTCGTCGTCGGCATCGAAGGCGACGCCGACGACCTGGCCGTCCGGGCGCCGCGCATCCTGACCCTGCTCAAAGAGCGCGGCGCCACCGACCTCGGCGACGGCCCCGGGGCCCGCTGGCTCGCCCACCGCCACCGCGTCAGCTACCGCATGTCAAAGGCCTTTGCCGTCGGCGGCTGGGTCGACACCGCCGAGGTCGCCTGCGGCTGGGAGCAGGTGGCGCCCCTGCACAAGGCCGTGCGCGAAGCGTTGCGCGACACCGCCATCGTCCTGTGCCACTTCAGCCACGCCTACCACGACGGCTGCTCGCTCTACTTCACGTTCGCCGGCGGCGGCTCGGCGGGCTCGGGACCGCGCTCGGCGCTGGCCCGCTACGACCTGTGCTGGGAGCGCGCGCTGACCACCATCCGCCGCAGCGGCGCCGTCGTCGCCCACCACCACGGCGTCGGCCGCAGCAAGGTCAAGGGCTTGAAGTACGACCCCGGCCAACGCGCCTTGCTCGAAGAGCTGAAGCGCGTGCTCGACCCAGACAACATCCTGAACCCCGGCGTGCTGGGCCTCGGCGTGACGCCGAAAGACGCGAGCCACTGATGGCCAAAGGCACCGATGGCTGAGAACACCACGGGCTCGATGTTGATCGCTCCGGCGTTCCTGCCGCTCGTCGAGCAGGTGCGCTTGAGCCGCGTCAACGGCCGCAGCCTCGATCCGACCAGCGTGCGCCTGGCGCCGGTGCCCGACGATCCGAGCTCGCTGGTCATCGACACCCACAACGGGCTCGTCGACGTCGACGCCCGCCTGTCGTTGGCCCAGATCGCCGCCCGCCTCGCGCCGCGCGGGTGGTTGTTGCCGCTCTTGCGGCCGCTGCCGTCGACGCCGCTGTGGCGCCTGGCCATCGCCGCACCCGTCGTGGTCGACGCCGTCGTGCAGCAGGCCATCGTCATCACCGTCGACGGCGATCTGTTTTCGACGCCGCGCGCGCCGCGGCACTCGGCGGGTCCGTCGGTGTTGCACGCGGCGACGTTGAACCCGCCGCTGGGCTTCTTGACGCGGGCTCGTTTGCGCATCGCCCCGGCGGCCCAGACCGCCCTGGTGCGCGAAGACCACGCCGACGTCGGCGCCGTCGCCCGCCGCCTGCGCCACCTGCTCGACGACGCCCGCGGCTTCGGCGTCGACGCCTGCGGCACATCGCTGGCGCTGCTCGGCTGCCCGGCCCCTGCAGGCGCTGATGCCTCCGGCCCACCGGCGCGCGGGTTCGCGCCGTGGACGACGCCGCGGGCCCGCTGGTCCGCGGCGCGCTCCATCAGCGGCGGCGACGTCGAGGTGATGGCCGGGGCCCTGGCCATGGGCAAGCGCGTGATCCTGCTGCCCTACCTGCACCGGGCCGCCGTGCTCGAGCGCAGCCGCCCGCGCGTCGTCGTCAGCGACGTGCGCACCGCGGCGGCGTCGATGGCCGAAGCCCTGCGCGGTGCCCGACTTCCCGCCGAGCGATCGTCGCTGCCCGCGTCTCCCGCTCCAGGGCCGCTCGGGCCCGGGTACCCCGCTCGAGGGCCGCTCGGGCCCGGGCCCGCTTCAGGTGCCCTCGGGTCCTCCGCTCCTGCTCCCGCTCCACGAGGT
>JBKJNL010000758.1:0-6125 GCA_046593615.1 Myxococcota bacterium
CCAGCAGCGCCGAAAAGATCTGCCGCACGCTGCCGCCAAAGGCCAACGACGACGTCTGCGCGAAGCGATCGTCGGCGGTGACGCCAAAGGCCCGCCGCACCCACTGCTGAAAGGCCAGGCAGCTCTTGTGGCTGACGACGACACCTTTGGGCTGTCCGGTGCTGCCCGAGGTGAACATCACGTAGGCGGCGGCGGCGCCGCTCACGGCGACGCTGTCGTGGTCGTCGGCTTCCGCGTCGTCGACGGCGTGCACGCTCAGCGCGCCGCGCAGCAGGTCGGCGCGGGCGACGAGGTCGGCGGTGCACACGAGCGCCGCCGCCCGGCACGTCGCCAACACCTGGGCCACGCGGGCGTCGGGCCAGTGCGGATCGAGGGGCACATAGGCCGCACCGCTGCGCAGCACGGCGAGCAGGGCGACGACGGCGTCGGCGCCGGGTGCGGCCAACACCGCCACGCGCCCGCCGCGCACCTCGCTGTCGTCGAGCAGCCGCGCCGACAGCGCCGCCGAGCGCCGGGCCAGCGTGCCGTAGCTGAGCCGCGCGCCGGACTCGACGACGGCGGTGCGCGTGGGGTGCTGGCGGCAGCGGGCCAGCACCTGGCCGTGCAGGGTGGACGACATCGCGGCGGTCGCCGTCGCTGTCGCCGTCGCTGTCGCGGTCGCTGTCGCCGTGTCCGTCGCCGTGTCCGTCGCCGTGTCCGTCGCCGTCGCCGTCGCCGACCACAACGACGACGACACGGGGGCCGGGCGCAGGTGGGAGGCGGTGGTCTGCAGCAGCGCCGCCACGTCGCCGTCGTGCAGGTGGCTGCGCGCAAAGTTCAGGCACAGCTGCAGATGCTCGCCGTCGTCGCCGCGCACCACATAGGCCACGAGCGTGGCCCGCGTGAAGCCGGCGGCGGCGCGGCCGACGACGTCGTCGAGGGCGAAGCCGGCCACCCGCGGGGTCGACGGCAACAGCGGAAAGCTGAAGCCCACCGGCGACATCCCCACGGGACCGGCGGGGGGCTGGGGCAGGTCCTTGAGGTCCTGGGCCGCGACCTCGGGGTGCCGCGCCGCCTCGCGTTGGTAGGCCTGCAGCTTGCGCGCGACGGCGGCGGTGTCGTCGTCGAGCGCGATGGCGACGCGCACCGGCAGGGCGTCGGCGAACGAGCCGACGTGACGCTCGAGGTCTCTCACGCGGGCGCCGCGCTTGCCCTGGGCCACGCGCACCACGATGTCGTGCTGGCCGCTGTGGTCGAAGAGCGCGCGCGTCCAGGCCGCGAGCACATAGGCCGGCACCGTCACCCCGGCCGCCGCCGCCCGGGTCCGCACGGCGGCGGTGTCGTCGACGCCCAGCGCGAGACGGCCGAGGCCCCCACCGCCCGACGACGGTGCGTCGACGGGTTCTCGCCAGCGCAGGTGCAGAGGCGGGGCGCCGGCCAGCTGCGCGCGGTACCAGGCCACCGACGACGGAGGCGCCGGCGCGCGCATCGCATCCATCGCTTCTGCGAGCGTCGAAGTGAGCGGAACGAGGTCGGCGGGGCGGCCGGCGCGGTGGGCGCCGAGCACCTCGAGCAGCTCGAGCAGCACGTTTCTCAAGCTCCAGGCGTCGAGGGCGGCGTGGTGGGCGTTCAGCAGCAGCCGCCGGCCGTCGGTGACGACCCGCACGAGCGGCCCGCGCGCCAGGTCGAACGGCTCGTTGGCCAACCGGTCTTCGACAGCGCCGACGTCGTCGACGCGGGTCACGGCCGGCCGGGGCCCCGGTCGTTGGCGCCAGGTCACGTGGCCGCCGCCGTCGTCGCCGCGGGCCATGACCAGCGCCAGGGCCGGGTGGCGGGCGACCAGCACGGCCACGGCCGCGTGCAGCTCGTCGAGCCCGAGCGGCGGGCCGCCGTCGTCGACGTTGGCGGCCAACAACACGTTGCCCGGCATGTCGGGGAACAACCGCCGCTGCAGAACGAACGCCAGCTGCGCCGGCAGGAGCAGCGCGCCCCGATCTCCCGGCGGGTCAACGCCCGCGCCGTCGTCGACCGCCGGGGTCTCGCCGGTGCGGTACCTGGGCCCGAGCGGCCCCAGAGCGGGGTACGCGGGCAGCGCCGGCACCACCAGCGCGCGGCCGTCGCTGCGATCGCGGCCGGTGACGACGTCGGCATCGATGGCCCGGGCGGCGGCGGCGATGGACTCGTGCTCGTAGAGCAGGGTCTGCGACAGCGTCCGGCCCAGGGCCTCTTCGAGCAATTTCACGACGTCGAGCGCCGCCAGCGAGTCGAGGCCCAGCGCGGCCAGCGGCACATCGACGTCGACGTCGTCGGCGTCGCGCGACAGCGCCGTGGCCACCAGGGCCCGCAGGATGTCTTGCGTCGAGGCCGCCGGGTGCGCCCGCTCGACGACGGCTCGGGCGTGCGTCCGCGCCGCTGACATCACCGGCATCACGCGCTCGGTCGCCGCCGCAGGGGTGCCCGGAGACGCGGGCAAGAGCGACGCCGGCGAGACGCCGGGCGGCAGCACCAGCAGGTGGCGGGGCGACGCAGCCGGAAACGTGCAGGCCGCGATGACGACGTCGGCGGCGGCGGCGAGCGACAGCGATGGCAACCCGCGGGCCGCCAGCAGCGCCGAGAACGCCGTGGCCATGCCGCCGCCGTCGAGAGGCGGCAGCGCCAGGCTGAAGGTCGGGGTCGCCGCGCGGCGGGCTTCGTCGTCGAGGGCGCGGTTGGCGGCGGCGTAGCTCTCGAGGCCGCGTTCGAGCCCCGGCACGCAGGCCGCGATCGACGACGACAGCACCACCTGCCGCGGCTCGAGGACCTCGAGGCGCAAGAGCGCGTCACGCTTCACGGCGCCGGCCGACTGCGGATCGAGGGTGCCCGCCAGGTGCACGAGCACATCGACGCCGGCGTCACCGAAGCAGGCCACCGCAGCCCGGTGGACGGCGCGGGCGCCGCCGGCGGTGGCCAGGTCAGCGGCGACGCTGACGACGACGTTGTTGGTGTCGGCCGCGCCGGGCGGAACAGGCAAAGGTCGTCGGCTCACGAGCAGCAGGCGCGCCGACGAACCCGCCAACGCTGCGACCACGGCGCGGCCGAGGGCGCCGCTGGCGCCGGTGACGACGATGTTCTTGCCGCTCAACGACGATCCGAACGAGGGGGCGAATGAGGGGGCGAACGAGGGGGCCAATGAGGGGGCGGACGACGGCGCCGACAAACTGGCGAGCTGCCAGGGCCGCGGGGTGCGTTGCTCGTCGAGGGCAAAGAGCGTCCAGCGGGCCGCGACCGGTGGTGGTGACGACGACGGCCGGCGATCGAGCCAGTGCCGCTGGGCCGGCAGCGGCGGGTCGTCGCCGTGCTCGACGCCGCGGCCGCCGGTGACGATGACGTGGGCGTTGGTGCCGCCGAAGCCGAAGCTCGAGACCGCACCATGCTCGCCGGGGCCGAGCTCGAAGAGCAGGCGCAACAGCCCGGTGGCGCCGGCGGCGCCCATGCCGTGGCCGACCAGGCTCTTCACGGCCACGACCCGCGGTCCGTGCGGGTAGACCCGCCGCAGCACCGCGCGCTCGACCTCGTCGCCGACGCGGGTGGCGGTGCCGTGGGCCTCGACCACCGTCACTTCGCTCGCTTCGATGTTTCCAGAAGCGAGCGCCTTGAGGATGACGGCCGCCTGGCCGGCGGGGTTCGGGGCCATCACCGAGAGGGCCGCGCCGTCGTTGTTGACGGCGCTGCCGCGCACGACGCCGAGCACGGGCCAGCCGGCGCGTTCGGCGTCGGCCAGCGGCGCGAGGACCAGGGCGACGGCGGCGTCGCCGACGACGGTGCCATCGGCGTCGTCTTCGAAGGGGCGACAGCGGCCGCTCTTCGACAGCGCGCCGGCCCGGGCGAACAGGGCGCCGAGGGTTGGGCTCAGCGTCAGGTGCACGCCGCCGACGACGGCGGCGCGGCACTCGCCGCTGCGCAGCGACTGGCAGGCCAGGTGGAGCGCCACCAGCGACGACGAGCAGGCGGTGTCGACCGTGAGCGCCGGCCCGGTGAGGTGCAGCGTGTGGGCGACGCGGGTGGCGATCATGCTCAGCAGGTTTCCGGCCAGCGTGCCCGGCGGCAGCGCTGCGGCGTCGTCGCCCACCCGCTCGATCACGTGCTCGAGATACGCCGGGTGGCTGGCGCCGACAAAGACCCCGACGTCGCTCTGGCCGCGCCGGTCGTCATCGCCGCCGGGCACGCCAAGCGCGCCAAGCCCGGCGCGCGCGAGGGCCTCGGCGGCGACCGTGAGGAACAACCGCTGCTGCGGATCGATGGCCGCGGCCTCTGCCGGGTCGATGCCAAAGGCCGCGGCGTCGAAGCGATCGACGTCGTCAACCCAGGCGCCGACGCCGCTGATGCCGCGGTCGCGCACGACGGCGGCCGGGGTCGGTCCGATGCGGCTCGTTGCGCTTTTCAACAGGCGACCGAACGACGAGGGGCTGCGCGCCCCGGGCAGCCGGCAGGCGACGGCGAGGATGGCGATGGGTGCGAGCGCGCGGCGCTGTCCGGCGGCGCGGCCACCGCCGTCGACGGAGCGGGCTGCGCTGTCGTCGTCGCGCTCGTCGCGCTCGTCGCGCTCGTCGCGCTCGTCGCGCTCGTCGCGCTCGAGGTGTCGGGCACAGGCCCGGACGCTGCTGTGGCGGGCGAAGCCGCGGTGGTCGGCGGCGACACCGGTGCGCTCGGCGATGGCGGCCAGCGTCTGCACCGCCTGCAGCGAGGTGCCGCCGAGGCTGCGAAACGGCGCGTCGTCGTCGGCGATCGGCCGGCCGAGCACCGCGGCAAACGCGTCGCGCACCAGCGCCAGTGAGCTCGCATGCGGTCCCTCGAGCGCGCCGCTCTCGACGAGGAGCTGCACGGCGCGGCGCTGCTTCTTGCCGCTGGTGGTCCGCGGCGTCGACGTCGCTGTGCGCACCGCCGGCGTCACGCCGATGTCGGCGCGCGTGGCCCGGGCGACCTCGCGCAGCACCGACGCTGCCAGCGCGCCGTCTTGCAGCGTGACGACCAGCGTGGGCCGCTCGGGGTGCGTCCGCGTGTCGGCCACGAACACCGCGGCTTTGACGCCGGCCACGGCTTCAGCGACGGCCTCGACGTCGTGGGCGTGACGCTTCTGGCCGTCGACGATCACAACGTCTTTCTTGCGGCCGGTGATGACCACTTCACCATCGACCAGCCGGCCGAGGTCGCCGGTGCGCAGGGCGCCGTCGACAAAGAGGGCGGCGGTGGCGTCGTCGTCGTGAAAGCAGCCGCGGGTGACGTTGTCGCCGCGCACCAGCAGCTCACCGTCGTCGGCCACTGTCACCGTGACGCCGTCGAGGGGCGGCCCGAGCAGCAGCCGCGCGCGGCCGTCGACGTCGACGGTGCGCAGGCCCCCGCGCCGCGGTGCGCTGACGCCGACCGTGGCTTCAGCGAGGCCGTAGAGCGGGAAGTGCACGCTGTCGTCGAGGCCGGCGGCGCGGCCAAAGGCGCGCAGCGTGTCAACGTCGAGGGGCTCGGCACCGCTGGCCACCATGCGCACGCGCGAGAGATCGAAGCGCCCGGGCTCGCGCAGCAGCACGCGCGTGGCCCGGGCCAGTCCAAGGCCCGTCGACGACAAGATCGTCGCCTCATGCACGACGGCGGCACGCAGCCAGGCCCGGGGATCGCCCATGGCCGCGGCGGCATCGATGCGCACCTGCTTCATGCCGACGAACAGCGGCAGCAGGTGCCCGCCGATGAGCCCCATGTCGTGGAAGTGGGGCATCCACGTCAGCTTGGTGTCGTCGTCACCGATGGGCAGGGCCGCGGCCAGCTGGGCCACGTTCGTCAGCAGGTTGGCGTGCGTCAGCGACACGCCGCGCGGGGCGCGGGTGCTGCCCGACGAGAACTGCACGAGCGCGACGTCGTCGGCGCCGGCCGCGTGCACACGTTGGACGCTGCTCCGGCCCTCGGCGGTCACGCCGCCGTCAACGTCGGGACCGCCGCGCAGCGCGCGCACATCGGCCGCGTCGATGACGCGGAAGACCGGGTTCGGCGTCCCCCCGGAAGCGGCGTTGGCAAAGGCGTTGGAAAAGGCGTCGGCAAAGCCGCGGTCGACGACGACAACGGGTTCACCGAGCACGCGGGCGGTGCGCAGCACGCGCTCGATTTCGCCGGCCGAGGCG
>JBKJNL010000822.1:0-16612 GCA_046593615.1 Myxococcota bacterium
GTGCTCCACGTGCTCCACGTGCTCCAGCGGCACGCGGGCGCAGCTGGGCGCAGCCGGGCGCAAACAGCAGGGCCGCCTGTCAGCCGCGGCCGTCGACGACCGGCTCGAGGCGCACGCGCAGCGGGTGCCCGAGCCCGCGGGCGTCGTCGATGATGGCGTTGCGCATGCGGTCCATCTCGGCCGTGGGCCCTTCGCCGACGACGGCGACGCCGACGACATGGATCGAGCGCATCAAGGTGTCGGCGTCGGCGGGCGTCAGGCGAGCGTGCTGCTGCAACAGGCGCACGACGACGTCCTGGGGCGTGAAGTCGTCGTTGTAGACGACGACCAGGGCGCGGGGCGTGGGCGGGCTCTGGTCGACGACGTCACCGTGGGCGCGGCGCCACAACAGGTCGTGAAGCGTGCGGCCCGTGCGCCGCTCAAAGGCCTCGCGGGCGAAGCTCGGCACGCCGGGGCGCAGACAGGCGAGGAACAAGGCCACCGCCGTCGATCCACCCTCGCTGCCAGCGCGCTCGGTGCCCTCGCGGCTGAAGCGCTGCCAGTTCCAGGCGGCGGCGGCGGCGGCGGCGACGGCGGGCAGGGGCCGGTCGCCGTAGAGGACGAAGCCGCTGCGATCGAGCTGGGGGTCGACGCCGGCGAGCGCGGTGTGGACGTCGTCGACCAGCGCCTCCCACGAGGCGCCGACGCTGGCGAGCAGGGCCGTCAGCTCGTCGTCGGGATCGATGCCGAGGAACAAGTCGTCGACGGAGACGCTGCTGCGCCGCGCGGCCCGGGCCAGCTCGCGCGCGGCGGACATCCAGCCGCGCATGACGTCGCCGTCGGTGCCGTCGGGCGGCTGCAGCCAGCCAAACCAGGCCCGCAGCCGCTGGCGCCACGACAACGTCGCCGCCGCTGACGACATCGACGACATCGACGACATCGACGACATCGACGACATCGACGACATGCCGACCTTGGCCATCGCCCTTGATGCCTTTGCCTCCGTCTGAGGCGGCTGCGGCGCGTTGGTCGTCGTCGTCGCGCCCGTCGATGGGGCCGGCGGCTCAGGCTTCGTCGCCACGGATGCTCAGCTCGAGCTTGTGCTCGGCGCGGGTCGCTGTCTCTTGCGCGAACAGCTCAAGGGTGCCGAGCTCGGTGACGCGCGAGCGCAGCGTCACGGGCACGAGCGCCCCGGGCGTGCCGGGCAGGGTGGTCTCGATGGGAGCGACCTCGACGAGCTCGCCGTCGCCGCCGGCCAGGCCGCGGGTGACGTCGACGACGGCGCCGGCGACGTCGTCTTTGCGCTTGCTGCTGGCAAAAAAGCGGAACTGCGCCGGCTCGCCCACGACGAGCCCGAGCTCGGTGGCGATGGCGGCCTCGCTGCCTTCCTCCATGCCCTGCGGCGCGATGCACACGGCGTCGACGCGCGGCGCCATGCCGGGCACGGCCAGCTCGCTCTTCTCGAAGCCGACGTAATAGGCGCGGGCGGCGCCGCCCTTGATGCGCAGGCCCTTGTTGCTGTCGCGCACGCGCGCGTACGAGGCCGCGCCCTTGGCCACGGCGAGGTCGAGGTCGGCGCCTTCGAGCACGCGCACCGGCGGTTCTCCGGCACCCCCAGAGGACAGCCAGCCGTTGACGACGTCGACGATGCGCTTCTGCAGCACCGGGCTGCGGGCCACGCCGCCGTTGAACAACAGGGCCGTTGGTCGCTGGCCGTTCAAAAACGCCGCGAGGTGGCGGGTGATGGCCGGGTCGGCGGCGTAGGGCAGGCCGAGGGTCTGCAAGCCCGAGCGCTTCGTCGCCTGCGGCCGCGCGCTCTGATCGACGACGGGAAAGAAGCCTTCGACCAGAATCTCTTCGAGCTCGGCGCGTGTGAGCACGGCCTTTATCGAGCCGCCGATGAGCTTCGATCCGCGGCCGGGAATCACCACGGTCTGCTCCGTGAGCTGCGCGTCTTCGAGCAAGGCTTCTTTGGCCTGGCGGCACGAGTGCGTCAGCGCCCTGAGCTGCCAGTCGTCGATGGCCTTGCCCCCACCTCCGCCGGCTTCCGGGGCCGGCGCCTCGAGGCGCTGCTTCACGCGCCAGGCGAGGGCCAGGTCCATGTTGTCGCCGCCGAGCAGGATGTGGTCGCCCACCGCCTTGCGCTCGAGCGAGAGGTTGCCCTGGCCATCGTCGGTGACGGCGATGAGCGAGAAGTCAGTGGTGCCGCCGCCGACGTCGACGACGACGATCTGATCGCCGGGCTTCACCTGCTTGCGCCACGAGTCGCCGTGGTGCGCGATCCAGGCGTAGAGCGCGGCCTGCGGCTCTTCGAGCAGCACCACGTCTGTCAGGCCGGCGGCGGCGGCGGCTTCTTCGGTCAGCGTGCGGGCGACGACGTCGAAGCTGGCCGGCACCGTCAAGACCACGCGCTGCTCTGACAGCGGCGCGTCTTTGTGCTCGGCGTCCCAGGCCTCGCGCAGGTGCGCCAACAGGCGGCCCTGCACCTCGACGGGCGAGAGCTTCGGCACGTCGGAGTCGGCAGCGGCCCCAAACGGCAACAGCGGCGCGCGGCGATCGACGCCGGGGTGCACGAGCCACGACTTGGCCGAGGCGATCACGCGCCCCGGAACGCTGGCGGCCCGCTCGCGGGCAAAGGCGCCCACGGCAAAGGTCCGTTCGGCATCCCACGGCAGAGCGAGGGCGCCGGGCGGCAGCTCGGCGGCCGTGGGCTGATACAGGAATGATGGCAAGAGACCGCGTGCTTGATGCTCTTGTGAAGCGATGACTTGCGGGACCTGAAAAACAGCAGGTGCGGCTTTTTCGTCGTCGAGGCTGACGAAGCCGAGCGCCGTGTTGGTCGTGCCCAGGTCGATGCCGATGGCAAATTTCGCAGTGTTTTTGTCAGAGCTCTTGGACGTCATGATCGAACCTCGATCTCAGCCGGGGCCACGATGCGTTGGTCGACGAAGCCGGGCCGCTCGGGCAGCTTGACCTCGAGGGCTTTCCAGCCGCCGTGGGCCAGCGTGCCCTTGTACGGCGGGTCGCCTTTGACGTCGCCCGCCAGGCGGATGGCGTGGGCGTCGAAGCCTTTGTCGACGACGACGACGGCGCCTTCTTCTTCGCTCTTGACCGCGGCGAGCACGAAGTAGGCGTCGAGTGCCTTCTTGCAGCCCTGGTGCACGAGGCGGGCGGCGGCGCCGACGTCGGCGTCTTTGAAGCTGGTGATGTCTTCGCGCAGGAAGTCGATGAAGCGGCCGTCGCGCTGGAAGATCGACAAGAGATGCAGCGCGCCCTCTTCAGGAGGGCGCGTCTTCTCGACGATCTTCTCGACCTCGACGATCTTTTCGATCTCGACGACCTTCTCGACGATCTTTTCGACCTCGACGATGCGCTCGACGATCTTTTCGACCTCGACGATGCGCTCGACGACCACCCGTGGCTCGGCGCCAACCGCGGTGCCTCCGCCGGCGGCCCCGGGAGCCGGCGGCAGCTCGAGCCGGCGCACCTGTTGCGCGAGCAGCGCGTTGAACAACACGTGAAACGCGAGAACGAGACGTGCCCAGAAGCCCGGCGGCGCGGCCTCGACGACGGGGTCAACCATGCAGCGCGGCATGCCAACGCGGTGACAGAGGTGCAACCGCCGAGACCTCACCCCCCCAACCCCCTCTCCACGGGCGCTCGCGGACTCGCTGTGGAGAGGGGGAGGGGAATATCGACTGGATGGGGTCTGCCCCGCGTCGCGGATTCGGTTGCGAGCCCGACGACCCGTGGCCCGGTGGAAGGGCGAGGCGCGACGGACGCACGCGTCGGCCGAGACCGTCGTCAAGCGCCGAGGCGCGACGGACGCACGCGTCGGCCGAGGCCGTCGTCAAGCGCGGAGGCGCGACGGACGCACGCGTCGGCCGACACACGCGTGGCCCAGACCGTCGTCGAGCGCGGAGGTTTGAAAACACCGAGCCCTGCCAGGGGGCAAGCACGCTCGACGGCTATTCCCCTCCCCCTCTCCACAGCGAGTCCGCGAGCGCCCGTGGAGAGGGGGCCGGGGGGGTGAGGTCTCCCCTGTCTCCCCCACCCCCCGCGTCAGCCCTTCAACGCAGCAGCCACCAGGCCCGGCAGCTTGAGCATGCTCGGGTTGGCCTCGAGGGCGCACAGGCGGCTCGCCAGCTGGTTCAGGTTCTTGTGGTTCGGGAACCACACCGGCGTGGGCGCGATCTTCCACGGCAGCGTCATCACGGTCTTCTGTGGGTGGTCAAACAGATATGTATTGTGAACCACGCCGCGGCCCGAGACGATGTTGTCAAGTGTGTGACCGGGAAACGCGCCCCACGTGCCCGAGCACGAGCCGTAGATGGCGCCGGCCCAGCAGTTGACCGCGATGCCGCCGTAGCGAAGATTGGCGATCAGATTGTCGAACTTCTCTGGGTAGCGTTTCTGCGTCTTCGGGTGGATCAACACCATGCACGACAGGGTGCCCCAGCAGTCGTCGTTGGCAAAGGCGAGCACCTTGTCGAAGAAGTCGCCCTGGTCGCTGGCATCGAGGGCCACGTCGGCGAGCACGCCGCAAAAGGCCTCGTTGGTCAGGGCGTACTCGCCCTTCTTTGCCGGCACCTCGGGCAGCAGTGTCCAGGGGATGATGCCGTCGCCGGTTTTGCCAAGAACCTTGTGGGTCGGGTACTTATCGAGGAAGTTCTTGTATCGTTGTTCGGCGCCCGGATAGTAGGCTTGGCGGGCCGGCGCACCCCGCAGCTGCTCTTCGAGGGCAGCGATGAATTTCGCGCGCAGCGGCCAAGATTTCCAGGTCACGACGACCTTGGCGGCGTTGCAGTTGAAGGAGCCGTTCTGCGCCATCATTCCGGCCACGTGCTCGGCCTGGAACTTGATGTCGTCATCGGACCATTCGCCGGGGATGACCAGCACCGGCGTCACGCAGCCGAGCTCGGAGCTGATGGGCTTGTTCAAGCGCGGCGTGCCGGCCTGCTTGTTCTTCGCCTGCTCTTCGGCGGTGCTGCCCCACATGATGGTGTCGTGCGTGCGGTCGCTGCCGGTGATGTGGATGGTGTCGACGAGCGGGTGATCGGTGAGGTGCTTGCCGACGTCGCCGCCGCCGTAGACCGTTTGCAGGAAGCCGGCCTCGGTCAGCGCCTGAAAGGCCCGCTCGATGAACGGTCCGCCGGCCTCGTTGACCGGGTTCATCTTCATAATGACGACTTCGTTTTCGACGAACAATTTATAGAGCACGTCCATCGGCCCGATGCTGCTCACGTTGCCCGCCGACAAGACCAGGCAGACCTTGCCCTTGGCGTCGTTCTTTTCGCGGTAGATGCGGCCCTGCGTGGGCGCTTGCCCGGGCTCCATCCACACCTCGGCCTTCCAGCCGGTGTACTGCAGTTTTTCGATGGTGTTGGCCGGCAGAACCTGCGCAACCCATTGTCCGTCTTTGCGCTGGCGCAGCGCCGGCGGCTTGGGCTGACCGTTTTGCTGCAGGGCCTCGATCAGCAGGCGCACGTTGCGCACCGTCGTGACCGGGCCGGCCAGCCAGTCTTCGCCCGCCAGCGACGACGACGGGTCGAGGCCCTTGACCGCCGACATCGCCGCTGACCACGCGGGTGCTTCGCGCATCACGTCGTCGCGCACCTTTTCGAGCAGGCGCACGCGCTCGCTCACGGGCGTCTTCACCCAGGCGTCTTTTTTGTCGGCGAGCTTCTGCACCAGGGCGTCGATGGTGGCGATCGGCGTCGCCGGGATGGCCAGGCGGGAGGGCTCGGGAAAGTTGGGGGACGTCATGACGGCTTCCTACCACGACCGCCCTCTGTCACAGAGGGCCCCGGTGGGAGCCTTCATGAAAGCTGTCGACGTCGAAGCCCAGGGATTGCGCCTCCGGCTGTGGGACCACGCGCCCGCCTCGCCCAGCAGCGGGCCCGGCGGCAAGGTCGTTCTGTGCATCCACGGCGCCCTCGACACCGGCCGCTCCTTTGACGCGGTGGCCGCCGCTGTCGCCGCTGTCGCCGGCAGAGACCCCGGCGTGCGCGTCGTCGCCCTCGACCTGCGCGGCCACGGACAGAGCGACGCCGTCGGCGTCGGCGGCAGCCACCACCTGCTCGATTTCTTGAAGGACCTCGCGGTGGTGCTGCACGAGCAGTTCGGCGATCACGTCGACGTCATCTGCGGCCACAGCATGGGCGGCAACCTGGCGATGATGCTCGTGGGCGCGCTGCCGGCCTGCACCGATCACCTCGTGCTCGTCGACAGCGTCGGCCCGCCGCCCGAAGACGCCGCCGAGCAGCCGGCCCGCATCGGTGAGCTGCTGCTGTCGCTCGCCCAGCCAAAGAGGAGCTTCGCTCCCGTCAAAGACGTCGACGAAGCCGTCGGTCGCCTGCAGAAGTGGAACCCCGGCCTCTCGACCACCGGCGCCCGCCGCATGATCGAGCCCGTGCTCGTCGAGCGCGATGGCGCGCTGCACTTCCCGTTCGATGCCCGCCTGCGTGGACCCACGCCCTTTCGCTGGTCCGAAGACTTCTGGCGCGCCTGCTGCGACCGTTTCGCCGCGCGCGCCGGAACGTCGACGACGATCTTGCGCGCGACCGACGGCTTCGTGCCCGCCGGCGCCGATCCAGCGAGCGTCGGCGCCCCCTTCGACGACCGCGCGCGGCGCCTGCGGGCCAAGGTCGTCGTCGTCGACGGCGGCCACCACGTCCACGTCGAGCACCCCGACGTCGTCGCTGCCGCCATCCTCGGCGCCATCCTCGGCGGCAGCGTCGGCGGCAGCGTCGGCGGCAGCGTCGGCGGCAGCGTCGGCGCCAGCGTCGGCGGCAGCGTCGGCGGGGCCTGAGCCGGCCTCATCGTGTTGGTCGTGGTGGTTTTCGGGTTTCAGGCGCTGCCCACCGGCGACCGCTAGAATGCCGCTGTGAACACACACCCCTCCCGCGTCGACCTGCGCTTCGTCTTTGTCGCTGGCCTGCTGGCGCTGGGGGCGGGCGTCGTCAGCTTTGCCGTCGCCCAGGTGACGCGCTCCGAATCGGGTCGCCAGCCGATGTTGTCGGCCGGCGCTCGCGCCGCCATCCGCGTCGATTGCCGCGATGCTGCCGCCTGCGCCCTCGCCGAAGAGCTCGCCCTCGACGTGTGGACCGAGGAGCGCGCGCCCGGTGAGCCCCTCGACGTCGTCGTCGACGCGTCGGCGCTGGCGCGGCTGATCGCGGCGGGCGCGGTCTGGGTGGTCATTGATGCCGACGTCGACGCCACGGCGCGCGCCGAGGCCGTGCGCCTGGGCGGGCCGGCGGCCAGCGCCAACCCCGACTTCTTTGCCGAGTTCCGCGACTACCGGGCGATCGAGGCCCGGCTCACTTCGCTCGTCGAGCTCGCGCCGCAGCGGGCCTCGATCGAAGGCATCGGCAGCACGCTCGACGGCCGCGCCATCTGGGCGCTGCGCGTCGGCGGCAAGCGCGACGAGGCCAGCGCGGGCCAGCGTGTGCCGATGCTCATCAACGGCACGCAGCACGCACGCGAGTGGATCGCGACCATGTCGGCGACGTGCATCGCCGACCGACTCGTGCGCGACTACGACAGCGACCCGGCGATCCGCGCCTTTGTCGACACCACCGACCTGTGGGTCGTCCCCGTCGTCAACCCCGACGGCTACCAATACTCGTGGGGCCAGGATCGCTACTGGCGCAAGAACCGGCGCGGCGGCTTCGGCGTCGACCTCAACCGCAATTTCTCCGTCGCCTGGGGCGGCGCGGGCTCAAGCGGTTTGAAGCGCTCGCAGACGTACCGGGGCGACAAGCCGTTCTCGGAACCAGAGAGCACCGCGCTGCGCGCCCTCGTCAAACGCGAGGGCATCCGCCTGCACGTCGACCTCCACGCCTATGGCCAGCTGGTGCTGTTCCCGTGGAACCACGGCGACAAGCGCACCGACGACCACCAACGCTTCGCCGCCATCGGCGACGAGGTCGGCTCGGCGATCTTCAGCGCGCACCAGAACAAGTACCGCCTGATGCGCGGTGTCGAGCTCTACCCGGCAGGTGGAACCATGTCGGACTGGATGTACGGCGAGGCCGGCGCGACGTCGTTCACGATCGAGCTCCGCCCTCGTTCGGGTGCTGGGTTCGTGCTGCCACCGTCGGAGATCAAGCCAACCTGCGACGAGGCCCTGGCCGCCGTGCTCGCGCTTCGGGCGTCGCGCCACCTCCCCTGAGCACCTGAGCCAACAGCGCTCGCCTGAACGGCGAGGGGCAATGTGCGCTGCGTCGCACTGGATCGCATTTGCGGCGGAGAATCAGGGGGTTGACCGGCATCCCACCCCCCCTTGTCGTGTCGAATTGAACAAGCGAATCATTCGGGCATGCGCATCAAACCGTCGGTTGTCGCTGTCGCCCCCGCACTTCTTGGCGCCCTCGCGCTGACCGGCTGCCCGCCGGTGCTTGACCGCCAGCCCGACCCCGCTCTCGAAGACAAATGCATCGCCGCCACGCCGTGGACGCCGGGCACGTCGTTGTTCAGCGAGCGCACCGACCTCGGCCTCGACGGCATCACCGGCTCGCGCATCAGCGCCGTCGACGTCGATGGCGACGGCGACGCCGACCTCGTGGTCCGCAAGGTGGGCGCCACCGGCAACGACACCTCGCTGCCGCAAGACGACCCGGCCCGCACCGGCTGGCTGATGTTGAACGACGGCGCCGGTCACTTCAGCGACGGCAGCGCCGCCTCGCAGCTGTGGCAGCCCCGCTCGGGCCTGGCCGTCGGCCGCCCCGGCGAGGTCATGGCCTTTGCCGACGTCGACGGCGACGGCGCCCTCGACGTCTACGCCGGCGTCGACACCACCAACGTCGACGGCAGCGCTGGCGAGACCAGCGAGATCCTGCTCGGCGTGCTCGGCGGTGTCGGTGGCGGTGGTGGCGGCGTGTTTGCCCTGACCGGCGCCGACAACGGCGTCCGCCGCGACTACGCCTTTGACGGCATCGCCGACCTGCCGGCAGCGGCGTCGTTCACCGACCTCGACGGCGATGGCCACCTCGACCTGTGGGTGCCCGAGCACAACTACGACGGCCTCAACTTCATCGGCGACAAGCTCTACCGCGGCGACGGCACCGGCGCGTTCCGCGAAGCGTCCGCCGACCTCGGCGTGGTCTCGGCCGAGTGGGATGACCTCGCCGCCATCAACGCCGGCCTGGCCCACACCCGCTCGTGGGCCGGCGCCGCCTGCGACCTCGACAACGACGGACACCCCGAGCTGCTGGCGTCGTCGTACGGCCGCGCGCCCAACCACCTCTGGCAGTACAACGGCGACACCGCCGCCTACGACAACGTCAGCGTCGCCAGCGGCTACGCCTACGACGAAGACTTCGGCTGGCAAGACAACCAGTTCGCGCTGTGCTTCTGCGAACAGAACCCCGACGCCGCCGACTGCGACACCGCCACCTCGCAGTCGCTGCTCGACTGCTCGCAGCCCAACTGGGACCACGACACCGACCGCGAAGCCGCGCGCCTCGGCGGCAACAACGCCACCAGCGTCTGCGCCGACGTCGACAACGACGGCGACCTCGATGTCGTGACCACCACCATCAAGCATTGGTGGGCGGGCTCGGGCGCCGACCAGGCCGAGGTCTTGATCAACAACTCTGTGGGTGAGGCCGTCAAGCTCGATCGCCCGGGCCGCGCGGCCATGGGCTTCGAAGTCCCCCATGTCACCGGCATCGCCTGGGACGAAGGCATCATGACCGCGGCCGTGTTCGACGTCGACAACGACGGCCGCATGGACCTCTACTTCGGCGGCTCCGACTACGCCGGCAACCGCGGCCTGTGGTTCCACAATGATCGGAACAATGAGCTCGGCATCCCGCAGTTCTCGGCCATGAGCATCGAAGACACCTTCGAGCACAACCGCTCCCACGGCGTGGCGGTGGCCGACTTCGACGGCGACGGCGACCTCGACATGGTGGTCGGTCACTCGCGCTCGCGCTGCGACGCCGGCGAGCCCAACGACTGCTACGAGACCGCCAACGTGCGCTACTTCGAGAACACCCGCGGCAACACCAACAACTTCGTCAAGCTGCGCCTCACGCAGACGTCTGGCAGCAACAGCGTCGCCATCGGCGCCCGCGTCACGGTCAAGACCGTGGTCGATGGCGTCGAGCTGATCCAGACACGCGAGATCGAAGGCGGCCACGGCCACTTCGGCATGCAAGACGACCTCGTGCAGACCGTCGGCCTCGGCCGCGCCTGCGAAGCCGAGGTCACGGTGCGTTGGCCCGTCGACGACGTCGAACCCCAGACCTTCAGCGTCACCGCCGGCCACCGCTTCCACCTCGTGCAAGGCGCCGCCGGCCCCGTCGTCGACTGACGGCGCGCGCCCGTCTCGTGCGGTCTCGTGCCGTCGCGTGCCTGGCGCGTCGTCGAGGGCGACGAGCCGCGTCGAGTCGAGCCCTGCGCTGCCCGGTCGAGGTGTTAGACGCCCCAGGTGCACGCCAACGAGTTCCTGCAGGCCCTGGCCGTCGTGATGGGCGTCGCCGCCGTCACCACGGTGCTGTTTCGCAAGCTGAAGCAACCCGTGGTGCTCGGCTACCTGTTGGCGGGGTTGATCATCGGGCCCCACGTGCCGGTGCCGCTCGTCGCCGAGCCGGTCATCGTGCAGACCCTCTCTGAGCTCGGCGTCATCTTGCTGATGTTCTCGATCGGGCTCGAGTTCAGCTTGAGCAAGCTCGTCAAGATCGGCGGGGTGTCGGCCCTCATCGCCGTGTTGGCCGCCAGCATCATGCTGTGGCTCGGCTTCACCGCCGGCCTCGTGCTCGGCTGGACTGCGCGCGAAGCCATCTTCACCGGCGCCATCGTCGCCATCTCGTCGACGACCATCGTCATCAAGGCATTCCACGAGCGGGCGGTCTCGCCGAAGCTGCGCGAGCTGGTCGTCGGCGTGCTCATCGCCCAAGACCTCATCGCCATCCTGCTGCTCGCGTCGTTGACGGCGTTGTCGTCGGGCACGGGGCTGTCGGCGACGGACCTGGCCAAGACCACCGCCAAGCTGGCCGCCTTTTTGGCCGGGCTCATGGCCCTCGGCATGCTCGTCGTGCCGCGCACCATCCGCGCGGTGTCGGCGATGCAGCGGCCCGAGACGACCCTCGTGACGAGCATCGGCTTCTGTTTCGGCGTCGCCTTGTTGGCCCAGCGCTTCGGCTACTCGGTGGCTCTCGGCGCGTTCATCGCCGGCTCGCTCATCAGCGAGTCGGGCGAAGGCAAGCCCATCGAGAAGCTCATCGAGCCGGTGCGCGACATGTTTGCCGCCGTGTTCTTTGTCTCGGTCGGCATGATGATCGAGCCGCAGGTGATCGCCGATCACTGGACGGCGGTGGCCCTGCTGACCGTCGTCGTCGTCGTCGGCCAGTCGATGGCGATGTTCCTCGGCGCTTTTCTGACCGGCAACGGCATCCGCACGTCGGTGCAGGCCGGCATGGCGCTGGCGCAGATCGGCGAGTTCAGCTTCATCATCGCCGGCGTCGGCCTGGCCATGAACGCCGTCGGCGGCTTCCTCTATCCAATCGCCGTGGCCGTCTCGGTGCTGACGTCGTTCATGACGCCCTGGTTGATCCGCGCCTCGGACCCGGTCGCCCGCTTCATCGACCGTCGCCTGCCGCCGCGGCTGCAGACCTTTGCCGCGCTCTACGGCAGCTGGGTCGAGCAGCTGCGCCGCCTGCCGCCCCGGCCCACGGTGCGCTCCGGCGTGCAGCGGCTGGTGAAGCTGCTCGCCATCGACGTCGCCCTGTTCGCCGTGGTCATCGTCGGCGTGTCGCTGGGCAACGTGTGGCTGGTGGACTCGCTCAGCACCTCACTGCAGCTGACCGAGGGCGCGGCCCAGCTGTTGGTGCTGGGCAGCGCCGCCGTCGTCGCCGGACCGCTGTGCTTCGGCATCGTGCGCATCGCCCGCCGCCTCGGCGGCGTGCTGGCCCAGATGGCGCTGCCCGACGCCGCCAGCGGGCAGGTCGACCTGGCCGCGGCCCCGCGCCGGGCGCTCGTCGTCACGCTGCAGCTGGCGGTGGTGTTGCTCGTCGGCCTGCCGCTCCTGGCACTCACGCGACCGTTTCTGCCCGGCCCCCAGGCCGCCGTCTTTTTCGCCCTCTTGATCATCGGCCTCGGCGTCGGCTTCTGGCGCAGCGCCGCCAACCTCGACGGCCACGTGCGCGCTGGCGCCCAGGTCATCGTCGAGGTGCTGGCCAAGCAGGCCAAGAGCGCCACCCGCCACGACAGCGGCGCCCTCGTCGACGTCAACCGCATGCTGCCGGGCATCGGTGAGCCGCTGACGGTGCAGATGCAGAGCGACAGCGCGGCGCTCGGCCGGACGCTGGCCGACATCAACCTGCGCGGCCTCACGGGGGCGATGGTGCTGGCCATCATCAGAGACGGCGCCGGCGTCAGCGCCGTCGACAGCGAGACCCTGCAGGTCGGCGATGTGCTCGCGCTGGCGGGCTCGCAGGAAGCGGTCACCGCCGCGCAGGTGCTGCTCGCGCCCGCGCCGATCGCGCAGCCGTCGACGACGGCGCCGGAGCTGGCGCCGCTGCCGGCGACGCCGTCTCCGCCGCCGACGTCGCCGACCTGAGCCACTGCTGCCAGGACGCGGGGAGCCGGTCGTCCAGCCGGGGGCGCCGCCGGGCACCCTGTGGCGCGGGACATCGGTCAGGCCCCCGGTCGCTCGGTGGCGCTGCTTCTGCTACCGCCGCGCCCGTGCTTCTCCGTCGTGCAGCGGCCGCGCTGGCCCCCTCCCACCGATGGTCCCGCCGGGCCGGACGGGCGATCACCGCCCTGCTCGCTCTGTCGGTCGCGCTCGGCACCGAGGCGACGGCTGCGCCTGCTTCACCGCCTGCGTCACCGCCTGCGTCGTCGTCCTCGCCTGCGTCGTCGTCGTCGCCGTCGACGTCAGTGCCCCGCGGTGGCAAGCAGCGCGGGCCCGCGCATTGGGTCGAGCACGGCGACGGACTGCCCGCCGAGCCCCTGACCGCCGTGGCCATCGACCCCGCCGACGACCGCGTCGTCTACGCCGGCCTCGACGGCTTCTTGTTCCGCTCCGACGACGGCGGCGACACCTTTGCGCCGGTGCTGTCGTTTCCCCGCGGCCTGGCCAACGATGGCCTCGGCGACAGCCTCGCCGCCAGCATCGACAACGACGAGGTTCAGGGCGCAGCGCCCCGCAGCGGCGGCGCCGACCTCGACGACGCCGACAACGACGACGACACCGCCGCGACCCTCGACAACGCCAGCGACGACGCCGACGCCAACGACGTCAACGTCGACGAGCTCAACGCCGACGGCGCCGACATCGTCGATGAGGGCGACGAGGTCGACGACCTGCCCCAGGGCTCACAGCGCGGCGGCGACGACGACAGCCCCGACGCCGCCGACCTGTCGATCCCCGCGCGCGTGCACCCGGGCGTGCGGGCCCTGGCCTTTGTGCCGGGACAAAAGGGCTCGTTCTACGTCGCCACTTCGCGCGGGCTGTTCCGCACCGTCGACGACGCCCACAGCTTTGCCGCGATCAAGATCCCCGGCGGCGGCGCCGAGAACGACGTGCGCGACGTCGTCGTCGACCCGCTGGCGCCGAGCCGCATCTTTTTGGCCACGGCCGCCGGGCTGTGGCTGTCGGTCGATGGCGGCGCCACCCTCGAGCGGGCCGTCGGCGTCGGCGCGGCGGTGCCCACGGTGTGCCTCGCGGTCGACCGCGTCGGCGACGCGACGTGGATCGTGCTCGGCACCGAGGCCGGCCTGCTGCGCTCGCGCGACAACGGCGTGACGTTCCTCGAGCTGCTGTTGCACGGCACCGGCGTCGCCCCGGTGATCCACGCCGTGGCCTGGGCCCGAGACGGCGGCATCCTCTACGCCGGCACCGGTCGGGGCCTGTTCGCTGCCGAGCGCGAAGCGCCGATCCTCGAGCGCTACGCCGGCATCCCCGAAGAGGCGCCGACGGCCATCAGCATCGACACCAGCGAGCAGGGCGGCATCGCCGTCGGCCTGGCCCGCCGCAGCAACAGCGTGGTGTTTTCCGACGACACCGGCCTCACCCTCATCGAGGTCGACCGCGTGCCGGCGCCGTCGGCCAACGCCCTGGCCCGAGAGACGCGCGACCCCGCCCGCCTGTGGGTGGCCACCGACCGCGGCCTGTTTCGCCTCGAGAAGGGCACCGGCATCTCGCTGTCGAAAGACGGCCTGGCGAGCCTGCGCGATCGCTTCCGCAAAGAGCCGCCCCTCGAAGACGTCGTCGCCGAAGCCCTGCACCACCGCGGCCTCAGCCACGACGACGATCGGGCCACGCGCGTGCGTTGGGCGCCGATCCTGCCGCGCCTGCAGGTGCGCTTCGACGGCCAGCGCGCCGAAGGCGAGATCACCACCGACACCTTTGTCTTCAACGACGGCACCGTCGTCGACGACGGCACGCTGCTCGAAGACGGCCTGGCCATCCTGCGGCCGTCGACGGTGAACCGCTGGCGCGTCACCGCGCTGTTGAGCTGGGATCTCGATCGCTTGATCTTGAACCGCGCCGAGGGATCGGTGTTTCGCGCCCAACCCGGGACGCTCAACGCCGAGCAGTCGCTCATCGATCGCGTGCGCGAGCTCTACGTCACGCGCCGGCGCATGCTGGCCGACATGGACCTCGACCTCGACAAGACGCAGGGAAAAAAGGCCCTCGTCGACAACGTCCGGCGCGAGCTGAAGCTGCAGGAGATCGAGGCCACCCTGGCGGCCATCGTCGGCAGCGACGTCTTTGACGCCAACCACATCGTTACGTCACAGCAGGAGCAGCCATGAGAGCGTTCTTCGTCGTCATCGTCTTTGCCGCGGCCTTGATCGCGACGCTTGGAGCCAGCGGGGCCTGGGCCCAGGAGGCCCTCGACCTCAACACGGCCACGCGCGAGCAGCTCGAGGCCTTGCCCGGCGTCGGCGCCAAGACCGCCAGCGACATCATCAGGGAGCGCGAAGAAAACGGCCCGTTCGGCAGCGTCGAAGACCTCAACCGCGTGCCGTCGATGACGGCGTCGGCGCTGGCCAAGATGCGCGGCCTCGTCAAAGCCGGCGTCACCGACCAGATCGTCGTCACCGACGGCAAGGTCGTGGGCAACGAGACCGTCCGCAAGGTGCTCAAGCGCTACGCCGGCGAGCCGACGGTGCGCGAGGTGCAGACCGCGGCCATCGACTACTACCGGGTCGACCCCGTCATCATCGACTCCTGGCTCACCCGTGCCCGCACCAACGCCCTCGCGCCGCAGTTCCAGACCCGCGGCTGGGGCGAGCAGCGCAACGACGACCGCACCGTCAGCCAGATCGGCGAGGCCGACATCGAATCCAACACCGACCGCGTCGCCGGCCGCCTGCAGCTGCAGGCCACCTGGGAGCTCGATCGCCTGATCTTCGAGCCCCAGGAGATGAACATCGCCCGCGAAGGCGTGCGCATCGCCAACCTGCGCGACCGCGTCACCGACGAGGTCACGCGTCGCTATTTCGAGCGCCGCCGGCTGCAGATCGACATCGAGCTCTCGCCCCCGACCGACCTCAACGATCGGGTGAAGAAAGAGCTGCGCCTGCAAGAGCTCACCGCCGACATCGACGCCGCCACCGGCGGCTGGTTCGGCGACAAGCTCACAGCCGCCGGTCGCGCGCCCTACTGATCGGGTGATCGAGCGACGTCGGCGCTTCTGGGCTTGATGCTGACGGGTGTGGTCTCAGGTCGCGGCGCGCAAGGCGTCGAGCAGCTGCTGGCCGCAGCTCAGCGCCGCGGTCTTCTCACTGAGGACGCGGTCGCCCTCGATGGTCTGCTGAAACAGCTTGGTTAGCGCCCGCATGCTCTCTTCGATGATCGGCAAGAGCTGGATCGGCTCGAACGCCCCGGCGACGTCGATGCCGGCGCGTTGGACCGTCTGAACAATCGCCCGCGCGTAGCCTTCGACAGCGTCGGCGTCGGCGTCGTTGCCGTTGCCGCGCAGTGAAGCGGCGACGTGGTTCACGCGGTCGACAAAGACCAGGAGCTCGTCCTTGGTGGATGGAGAGTGCGCCATCAGCGGCAGCCTCGCCGGAAGGGCAGGTCATGGCGGTCAGTGCTGCAACAGAGGCGGGTCTGGGGCTCGGTCATCTCAGAGTTCCTTCCACGCTCGACATGGGACTCGACGTTAGGGTTCGCGGCTTCGCCGGGCACGCGGTCGAGCGACACCGTCCCACCCTGAGCCGTCGATCGTGAGGTCGGTCAGCACGACGCCGTACGCCGCGGCACCGTTGGCCGAGACACCGTCGCCCTCGAGAGGAAGGCGACGAAAACGCCGGCGGTGACAATGCGCATGACCTGTCCGTCGCACATTTCGTCCGCCCGACGAAGCGAGTGGCGCGGGCGGGTTCTTCGTCGTGGTCACGGGACCAGACCGGCCGCGGCGCAACCGGCCATCGACGGCCATCGCCAGCGCGTCGGTGGTCCCTCAGCGGTTGGCCGTGGCTTCGTGCGCAACGCTGTCCGTGCGGCGGGGGGTCGCCCGGGGCATCCGATCGGATCGCCGGCCCTTGACCGGAGCACCAGCAGATCCACCGGCCGGATCGCTAGAAGAGCGCGATGACCGCCCGACCGCTGGTGCTCCTGGCCGACGACGACGATGACATCCGCGAGACCGTGTCGATGTTGCTGGCCGACGAG
>JBKJNL010000224.1:0-20507 GCA_046593615.1 Myxococcota bacterium
ATGCGACTCCCAGAGATCACGACAGGCTGATCCTCGTGGGAGAAGTCGCAAGAGGGGCCTCGCGATTTCCGCCGAGCACATCTAGCCAGCTCGTCAGCCCAGCCGGTCAGTCCAGTCGCTCAACGCTGCCGGACGAAGCTGGCGAGCTCGCGATCGCTCGGTGCGTGGCCGCAGGTCTTGAGCACGTCGAGCCAGTGGTCGGCGTCGGCGGCGGCGGCAAACAAGCGTTCGCAGGCGTCGTCGGAGAGGCCGCAGGCGTGGGCCCGGCGTCGGAACAGGTGGAAGCTCAAGCGCTCGGCGACAAAGCCGAGACCCACCGTGCACGAGGCCACGGCGGCGGCGTAGGTGCCAAAGGCCAGCCTGGATTCGACGGTGACGCCGACGGCGACGACCGAGGCCAGCGCCACAAAGATGCAGCCGAGCAGAAGCCAACCGTGGCCCTTGTGCAGCGCAAGGCGCACCCGCACCAACCCGGCCAGCAGGCTGTCGTCGACGTCGACGACCTCCAGCTCACGCAGCGACAGGACCGGGGATCCGAGGGAGAAATGTGCGACCGGCAAGCTCGGGGTCATCGCCATGACTGCAAGCGTACCGACCCCTCCCCGCGGGCGCCTGTCGACGACGACACGAGACAGCGAACCCGCTAGCGTCGCGGCGATGACCGGCAAGAAGACCGACACCCAGACGGGTCCGACGCCCACCCACGAGGGCAACACACAGGCTGGTGGGCAGGCCGGTGGGCAGGTGGGCTCGCAGACTGGCGCGTCGGGGTCGTTCGGCCACACGCCGCTCCAGGGCCGGGCCCACATCGTCAACCGCGGCGACCTGCAAGACGAAGCCTCGGCCGGCCCCGGCAGCCTCGATCCAAAGACGTTGGCGCAACCCAAGGTCCCCGAGGCCCGCCGCTGGCTTGCAAAGCGCGGCATCGAGCTCGAGATCCCCGCGGGCTGGAAGTACCTGGGCATCGGCAACGAAGGCCGGACCCTGACCTTCGTCAGCGACACCGACGCCTCCGTCGTTGGCGGCGGCCACGCCGTCGAGCTGCACCTGTGGGGCATGCCCGACGACCTCACGCCCGCGCAGTTCCTGGCGACGCAAGAAGAGCAGCTGCAAGAGGCCACCGAGCTCAAGCGCGTCGTCAGCTGGCAGCGCCGCACCCTCGGTCAGGTCGACGGCCTCGTCGTCGTCGGCTGGGGTCCCGACTCGCGCGACGCGCTGCGCGAGACGTCCGACGAAGACCTGTTCCTGGCCACCGATGGCACCGGCCGCCGCGCCCTCTCGTGGCGCGGCGTCATAGAACGGCCCGTCGAGCGGACGGGTGAGCGGACCAGCGAGAACGGCGCTGACAAAGGCCGCGAGCGCCTGCTGGTGATGCTGGCGCTGTCGTCGCCGATCGAAAGCTTCCCCGACGCCAAGCCGGTCTACGAAGCGATGCTCGACCGCTGCGGGGTCTGGCAGTAGCTCGGAGACGATGTCTGCGAGTCGTCTTCAAATCATGTTTTGAAACTCAGCCGAGCGGACGCAGATACTTCATCCGCTCGCTGTTGAGCTCGGCGTCGGTGAAGCCCATGTCGGTGGCGCGCGGCATCAAATACAGCGCGTCTTTGACGACGCTGCCGAAGCTGATGGCCGGGATGGCCTGCAGCATGGTGGCGAAGGTGCCCTTGGTCCACAGTGCATCGCCGGCGCCGGCAAAGGCGTTTTTCAAGATGCGGTCGGTGTGCACGTGTGACTGCGCTTGAATCATCAGGGTGATGGTGAACCACGGGCCCTCCTGCTCGCCCTTGGGTTGGCGCGAGCGGTCGGTCAGCGGCAAGAGCCAGTCGTCCCACATGACGTCGTCGGAGTCGTCGTCCATGTATTCCCAGCAGCCGCGCGCGGCGTCGGGGATGGCGTTCAACATCAGGTCGGCGATCTGCCGGTGGTTGGCCCACTTGGCCGACGGCAACACGGTGTCGGGCAAGTGGGCGCGAGCACCCGCTGGGCCTCGCGGTGCAGCGCGAAGCTGTTGGTCAGCGAGAAGCACAGCTCGACGGAGAAGAACGAGCGCGGGATGCCGGCCATCAGCCACCTCCGTAATACGACGACGACACCGGCGCCCGGTTCCACGAACCGCTGCGGTACAGCACGGCGCCCAGCAGCGCGCCGCTGGCGACGTCGACGACGACGGGGACCTCGCCGAAGCCCTTGGGGTGCGGGTGCACGGGGCCGGTTGCGGCCACAGCCCCGTTTGAAAACGACGATGCGCGCGGCGCGGGCTGCCAGGCCGCGCCGGGGTGGATCGTCGTCGACGGGTCGGGCTGCTGCCCGGTGGGCGCCGGCAGGCCGTAGTCGCGGGCAAAGGTCGCATCGCGGGTGATCGGCGGACCCGACGTCGCCGTCGACAGCGTGTGCGGCCCGTCGCCGACGATGACGGCGCGGACCTCGATGCCCGCGGTCTGCCAGGAGGAGAGGTCGTCGACGACGTCGTCCATGTCGATGGGTGAAGCCGCGCCGGGCGCGACGTAGAAGACCCGCCGGATGCCGGCGGACTTCAGCATCTCGACCGGCGGCAGGCGGGCCAGCGAGCGGTTGTCGAACTGGCTGGCGTCGTCGGTGTAGGGAGCCAGGCGGGTCCGATCGAGCACCAACACCGGGGGGCCCTCGACGGGGCGGCGGGCCTTTGCCGTGGCGAATTCAGGCTCGAGGGCGAGGGCCGCGGCCAACGTCTCGTGGGCCTTCACCACGCCGCGCGGGTGGGGCCAGTTGTCGAAGAGGAACACCGGGTCGAAGCGATCGGCGAGCCCCAACGCGTAGACGATGGCGTCGGGTCCCGGCAGGTCGACGACGACGGCGACGCCCATGACGTCGTTGAGCACGCGCGCCAGGAACTCGCCCTCCTGGCGCATGGTGGTCGCCGACGCGGGCAGCGACGCGCGCACGACGTCGCGCAGGGGCTTGAAGCCCGACACGCGCACGTCTTCGGCGACGTTGCCGGCGGCGGGCTTTGCCGACAGCGACTGGAACAGCGTGGGCACCCAGGCCGGTGTCCAGCGCGGGTTCTTGGGCGCCATCGTCGGCGTCAGCGCATCGAGCGCCGCCGTCGACGGCGTCGCCCCCAGCCCTGCCAGCGCCGGGACTTCGTCGGTGGCGCCGAAGCTCCAGCCGTATTGCTGCTGCGCGAGCAGGGCGTTCCTGCGCTCGCGGCGGTGGCTGTCGTCGTCGTCGTCGGACATCGCGATCGCGCACACCGGCGGCAGGATCAAGATGGCACCGAGCACGCCGCCGACGGTCAGCATCGTGCGCCGCCCTTCGCTGATGGGCTTGCTCTGCTTGAGGGCCTCGTTCCACCACGCCTTGCCGATGACGGTGGGCGTGTTGGATTCGGCGAGCAGCTGAAAGGACGGGCTCACGTAAAAGACTCCCGAAGCAAGGTGCGGAAAGCGTCGGTGAAGACGCCGTCGACGCGCAAGGAGTAGCGGAAGAACGGCGCTTCTTCGACGCCGTGGTGATCGAAGTCGTTGAACCAGACGGCGGCGGCGCCGCTGACGACGTGCCTGGACATCGTGGTCTCGTCCCACAGGAACAACTTCTTCTGATCCACCACCGGGTAGAGGGTGATGAATTCGTCGGGCTGCTCTTGTTCGGCGGGGTCGCCGTCTCGGTGCACGGTGCCCCAGTCGTTGCTCTCGAGGCCCATCAGGTTGCAGCGCCCGATGCTGGCGAACGGCAGCTGCTCGACGAGGGCGAGGGTCTTCGGAAAGAATTGGCGCGCGGTGCGCGTGAAGCTCTTGCCGGTGGCGTCGTGCTTGTCGCTCCAACGGCGGTTGGGGATCATCTCGACGTAGGCCTTCCACGGGAAATAGACGTGGTGCCGCACCTTGAGCCACAGCATCTGCCGCCGCGACAGCGGCACCGATCGCTCTTCGCCGATGTCGGCCCGCCCATCGCTGTTGAAGCGGCGGGCGTCGTCGAAGTCGGCGGGGTCGTCGGCGAGGGCGACGAAGCGGGCCCACTGGGCGTCGTCGAGCCCGCGCAGCACCTCGACGTAGTCGACGACGGCGCGGTCTCGCTGCGAGGCCGGCATGATGTCCATCGAGCGGTGGCTGCCGCCGGTGTAGTCGACCGGGATCTGCGCGAGCCCCAGACAGACTTCTTCGTGGATGTTCGCGAGCACCGGCGGCAGCGGTCCGACGCTTTCGACGAGAACGTCGCCCAACACATCGTCGAGCCGCAGAAACGGCCGCCCGTAGAGACCGACGAGACCCGTGCCCGCGACCCCCCGCAGGATGCCCGCCTGATTTTCGTCGTCGCTGCCGTCGCCCACGCGGCCGACATTAGCGTAGGTTCCGCGCCATGGACCGTGCGTTTCTCGAGGCCGCTGGCCTCTCCATCGCCGTCGTCGTGGTCTTCTCCCTGCTGCTGCGCGGCGCGCAAAAGCTGTGGCGCAAGGGCAGCGCCCGGCCCGACGACGAAAACGCCGCCCACCGCCTCTATTTCGCCGGGCAGCTCATCGGCACGCTGTGGGTGACGACGTCGGCCGTCCACGAGATCGTCCACGAAGACGCGACCTGGGCCCACGACATCGGCTGGTCCTTTGGCTTCGCCGGCCTCGGCTTCGTCGCCTGGCTGATCGCCGGTCAGCTCGGCGTTCGCGTGTTGCTGGGCCGGCACCTGGCCGACGAAATCGACAGCGGCAACACCGCCGCGGCCGTCGCCGGCGCCGCCCACCACATCGCCGTGG
The DNA here is from genome assembly GCA_046593615.1 of Myxococcota bacterium. Taxonomy (GTDB): domain Bacteria; phylum Myxococcota; class UBA727; order UBA727; family VGSZ01; genus VGSZ01. The sequence goes on from JBKJNL010000224.1 coordinate 4,724, forward strand.
CGATCATCGCGGCCGCGGCTTTCAGCGGCACCGACTTCTTTGGCATGTCGGTCGCCGCGCTCTTCTTCGGGCTCGGGATCATCGCCCAGCAGATCGTGGCCGGGCTGTTCCGCGCGATGACCTCGTACGACGACGCCGAGCAGATCGCCGGCGAGAACATGGCGGCCGCGCTGTCGTGGTCGGGCACGAGCATCGCCGCGGCCATCGTCATCGCCCGGGCCATCGAAGGCGAATCGAAGACGATTCAAGAGGGCTTGTTCGGCTTCGCGCAGGTCGCGTGTCTGGCGCTGCTGCTGCTGCCCCTGCGCCAGCTGTTCGTCGGCGGCTTGTTGTTCGGGCGTTGGCCCCGGCTGCGCGGCGGTCCCCTCGACGACGCTGTGGGGTTGCACCACGACACGGCCACCGCGGCCCTCGACGCCGCCATCGCCATCGGCATGGCCCTGGCGCTCGCTCGTCTGGCCTGACGGTGGCGGGGTTCGACGACACCGCCGCCCGCATCACGGCCTCGGGGTTGATCACCGATCCGTGGCTCAACGGCGCGCCCCGCTTCGACACCACACCGACGGTGCTCTCGCCCGACGAGCACCAGGCCCTGTGCGCCGCCGGCGAAGACCTCTGCCAGGTGCTCGACGAGGCCCTGCAGCTGCTGCTCGACGACGTTAATCAGCGCCGCGCGTTCTTGCCGCTCACGCCCGTGCAAGAGGCCATGCTCGTGGCCAGCGGCGGGCTGTGGCACGGCCTGGCCCGCGCCGATGTGTTCGTCGTCGACGGCGCCGACGGCGCCGGGCTGCAGGTCACCGAGCTCAACAGCGACACGCCGACGGGCGAGCCCGAGGCCATCGTGCTCGGCCGGCTCGGCGCCGAGGACCACCCCGACCTCATCGACCCGTGCCGTGAGCTGGCCCCGCGGCTGGCGTCGCTGTGGAACACCATGCACGCCTCCCTCGTCGACGACGCTGGCGATCGCGTCGCGGCCATCGTCTACCCGACCGAGCTCACCGAAGATCTCTCGCTGGTCCGCCTCTACCAGAAGCTGTTGCAGGAGATGGGCTTCGAGGTCGTGCTGGGCAGCCCGTTCAACCTGGTGGCCGACGACGACGGCGGCTGCTCGCTGTTCGGCCGCCGCGTGACCCTGCTGTTGCGCCACTACAAGACCGATTGGTGGGGCGAGCGCGAGAGCGTCTGGAAAGACGACGCCATCGTCGACGTCGAAGCCCTCACGCAGCCGTTGGCCGCGGTGCTGAACGCGCAGGCCGCGCGCAAGCTGGCGGTGGTGAATCCGTTCGGCGCCATCGCCGTGCAGAACAAGCGCCTGCTGGCCTTTTGCTGGGAGCGCATCCACCGCTTCTCGACGAGCGGGCAGCAGATCATCGAGCGCATCATCCCGTACACGGCGCGCCTCGAGGCCGTGCACGAGGCCCAGCTGCGCGCCGACAAAGACAACTGGGTCATCAAATCCGACTACGGCGCCGAGGGCGACGAGGTCATCATCGGCCGCCTCGTCACGGCCGCCGAATGGGACGACACGCTGCGGCAGGCGCGCCCCGGCCGCTTCATCGCCCAACGCTTTTTCCAGGCGCGCAGCCGAGACGGCGTCGTCGAGAACCACGGCGTCTTTGTCTGCGCCGGCGAAGCCTGCGGCATCTACACGCGCCGCGATCGCGGCCACACCGATCCCACCGCGCTGAGCGTGCCGACCCTCATCCGGCGCTGAGCTTGCGGTCGTCGAGCGGTCAGCGCCGCTGCAGCGCTTTCAAGAACGACGGCTCGAACACGCCGTCGATGCGCAGCGAGTAGCGGAAGAACGGGTCGGCGTGGACGCCGTGGTAGTCCATGTCGTTGAACCAATAGACGTTGCTGTCGACGACGACGTCTTCTTCGTGCTTCGGGTCGGTCAGGTAGAAGCGCTTGGTGCCGCGCGGGTCGACGCTGATGGATTGGGCGATGGTCAGGTCGCGTCCGGGCTCGCTGTCGCGGTGGGCGGGGGCGTGGTCGTTCGGCAACAAGCCAAAGATGACGACGCGGCCGATCTCCTGGAACGGCAGGTTTTCAATCCACTGGATGGTGGTCGGGAACAGCTCTTTGGCTTGCTCTGAAAAGTGCTTCTCGGCGCCGGAATGCTTGTCTTCCCAGCGGTCGTTCTCGAGTAGATGGACGCAGACCTTCCACGGAAAATAGATCCCATGCCGGTAGGTGAGCCAGCGAATCTGGGCCCGATTCAAGGGGTGGTCGGTCTCGTCACCAAAGCCGGTTTCTTTCCACCGCGCCGGATCGAACGACTGCGGATCGTCGGCCAGGGACACGAGCTCCGACCACTCCTCAAAGGAGAAGCCGGCGATGACGTCGCCGTAGTCGGCGTAGCCGTCGTCGTTGACCCACGGCGCCGTCACGCCCATGTGCTTGAGGCTGCCGCCGGTCTGCCCGGGCTCGACGTGCACGAGGCCGCGGGTGATTTCGGCGTCGAGCACGGGCAGGGCGTCGGTGCCGACGACGTCGTCGAGGTCGATGTAGGGGCGTCCCCAGATGCCGACGAGGCGGGCCATGCCAGCGGGTTGCCATGTCGTCGCCCAGGGTCAACGCCGTCGCCGGCGACCCGCTGACGCGCGCCACGCGCGTCCCTTGTGCGATCGACGTCGACGTCCGACGGTGCCCACGAGAAAGACAGGCATGGCATGGCTTCCATCGACGAGCAGATCCAGGGGCTGAACGACGCCCAGCGCGAGGCGGTGTTGCACACCGACGGCCCGCTGCTGGTGCTCGCCGGCGCTGGCTCGGGCAAGACGCGCGTCGTCACCATGCGCATCGCGCGGCTGCTGCTGACGGGCCAGCACCCCAAGAGCATCCTCGCCGTCACCTTCACCAACAAGGCCGCAAAGGAGATGAAGGCCCGCCTGCTCGACCTGTGCGGCGCCAGCGCCCGCGGCGTCTTCGTGTCGACGTTCCACGCCCTGTGCGCGCGGCTGTTGCGGCGCGATTGTCACCGCATCGGTTTGTCGCCGAACTTCGCCATCCTCGACGAGGGCGATCAGCGCGCGCAGCTGATGCACGTGTCGCGTGCCCTTGAGCTCAAGCTCACGGAGAAAGAGCCGAAGCTGGCGCTCTCGCGCATCGGCCTCTGGAAGAACAATGGATTGCGCACCGACAAAAGCCCCTTCGACCAGGGCGAAAAAGCCGGACGCGTCGACGACATCGCGCTGCTCGCCTCACGCCTGTGGACGCCCTACGCCTCGCACCTCAGAGCCTTGTCGGCCGTCGATTTCGACGACCTGCTGCTCTACGCCCGCGAAATGCTCGAGTCGGTCCCCGACGTTCGCAAGCGCTATCAGTCACTGTTCAAGTTCCTGCACATCGACGAATACCAAGACACCAATCCGCTGCAGCTCGACATCATCCGACTGCTGTGCGGCCCCCACCGCAACCTGGCCGTGGTGGGCGACGACGACCAGGCCATCTACGGCTTCCGCGGCGCCGACGTCGACAACATCCTGGCTTTTGACAAGAATTTTTCGCCATGCACGGTGGTCAAGCTTGAGGAGAACTACCGCAGCACCGGGCACATCCTCGCGGCCGCCAACGCTGTCATCGCCAAGAACACCACCCGCAAAGACAAGACGTTGTTCACCCGCAGCGGCCACGGCCCGCCCATCGAATTCGTCGGCGCGGTCGATGGCGACGACGAAGCCGACACGGTTGGATCGCGCATCTGGGACCTCGTCGAAAGACAGAAGATTCCTGGCGATGACGTCGCCATCTTGTATCGCGCGGCGCCACAGTCGCGGCTCTTCGAAGAGGCGTTGCGCCTGCGGGGCGTCCCGTATCGCGTCATCGGGGGCCAGGAATTCTTCCAGCGCAAAGAGGTCAAAGACACGCTGGCGTCGTTGGCCTGCATCTGCCGGCCCGATGACGAGCTGTCGTTTCGCCGCGTCGTCAACCTGCCGGCCCGCGGGCTCGGCGAAAAAGCCGTGGCCACGTTCATCGCCTGGGCCCACGACCAGAAGCTCTCGCTGGTCTCGGCGGCCGCGGTCGCAGAGCGCACCGGCCTGAAGCCGGCGCAAGAAGAGACGCTGCGCGACTTCGCCGTGCCGCTGTTGAACGCCCGCGCCCCCATCGCCGCCGGCGCCTTTAACGACGACGCCGACGTCGCCGGCATCGCCCGCCGCGCCGTGCTCGCCGCCGGCCTCGACGCCCTGATCGACGACGAGAGCGAGCTCGAAAAGAAAGAGAAGCTGCGCGACACCATCGACGAGGTCTTCAACGCCTTTGCCGCCTACGTCGACAAGCTGCGCTCGGCCCGCGAAGCCCCCGACCTCGAAGAATCCGGCGTGGTCCTCGGCGAGGTCGGGCCCGACGGCGTGCTGGCGGCGTTTCTCGACAAGCTCGCGCTCGACGAAGACAAAGACAAAGACGAAAAAGACGACGACGGCAAGAAGCACAAGGGCAAGGTGCAGCTCATGAGCCTGCACGCGAGCAAGGGGCTCGAGTTCCCCCACGTGTTCCTCGTCGGCTGCGAAGAGGGCTTGCTGCCCCACCGCCGCGCGCTCGAAGAGGGCGGGTCGCGCGGGCTCGAAGAAGAGCGCCGCCTCGCCTACGTCGGCATCACGCGCGCGCGCCGCGTGTTGACGATGAGCTGGGCCCAGCACCGCAAAAAGCGCCACGAGCTCGTGTCGCGCAAGCGCAGCCGGTTTCTCGACGACGTCCCGCTGGCCGCCGATCAGCCGGCGCCGCCGCCCGAGCCCGTCGATCCGGCGGCGGCGTTCTTTGCCGTCATGAAGAGCAAGCTCGGCACCTGACCCGCGCCAGCAGTCGCAAGCTCACTGCATGCGCAGGGCGTTTCTGCGGAAGCGCTCTTCGGCGCTCGTGCAGATGTCGAGCAGGTGCTTGCGCTTCAAGATGCCGCGGGTCTCTTCTTTGCGCTGGTAGAGGTGCTCGACGACGACCGGCCACAGCAGGTGGAGCGCGTCGACGTGCAGGTGTGTCGGGCAGGCCACGCGGTGGTGATCGTTGCGCAGCAGCCACTCGATGCGATCGTTGTCGTGATCGACGTCGAGCCGCACGAACTCCATCAGCTGCGCGACGAAGCGGGCGTCGAGCTTCGGCAGCTCGTGCAGGCGTCCGCGGTACTTGCGGGCGAACGTCTCATCGCCCCAGTCGACGTCTTGCTCGGGCGGCGGAAACGCCTCGAGCATCTCGACGAGCTCCTTGCCGATCAGGTCGACGATGGCGACGTCGCCGGACACGGGTTTCTGCTCGAGAATCGGCTCGTAGCGCTTCCACCAGAACATGCCCGCATGCTAACCGCACCGCGTGCCTTTGGCGGCCCGCCATCAGGGCTTCTGTCTCGACGACCTCACCGGAAAGAAAGCAGCACCATGAGCGCGATCATCCACGTCCAGGCCCGCGAAATCCTCGACTCCCGTGGCAACCCCACCATCGAGGTCGACGTCGTCCTCGACTCCGGCGCCGAGGGCCGCTTCGCCGTGCCGTCGGGTGCCTCGACGGGTGAGCACGAGGCCATCGAGCTGCGCGACGGCGACAAGAAGCGCTACGGCGGCAAGGGCGTCGAAAACGCCGTCAAGAACGTCAACGAGCTCATCGCCCCCGAGCTCGCCGGCTTCGACGCCGACGACCAATACGGCCTCGACCACGCGATGATGTCGCTCGACGGTACGCCCAACAAAGCCAAGCTCGGCGCCAACGCCATCCTCGGCGTCTCCGTCGCGGCCGCCAAAGCCGCCGCCGAAGACCACGGCGAGCCCTTCTACCGCCACGTCGGCGGCGTCGATTCGCGCGTGCTGCCGGTGCCGCTCATGAACGTGATCAACGGCGGCTCGCACGCCGACAACTCCCTCGACATCCAGGAGTTCATGATCGTACCCGTCGGCGCGCCGAGCTTCAAAGAGGCCCTGCGCTGGGGCGCCGAGACCTTCCACGCGCTCAAGAAGATCCTGAAGACGAAAAAGGCCTCCACCGGCGTCGGCGACGAAGGCGGCTTCGCCCCCGACCTGCCCAACAACGAGGCGGCCTTCACGACGCTGCTCGAGGCCATCACCGCCGCCGGCTACAAGCCCGGCACCGAGATTGCGTTGGCCGTTGACGCCGCCGCTTCGTCATTCTTTGACAAGGCCAAGGGCACCTATTCGTTCGATGGCAAAGACATCGATCGCGCCGCAATGATCGCCTACTGGAAAGAGATGATCGCGAAGTACCCGCTCGTCTCCGTCGAAGACCCCCTCGACGAGAACGACTGGGAAGGCTGGAAGACCTTCACCGCCGAATTGGGCAGCAAAGTGCAGGTGGTCGGCGACGATTTCTTCGTGACCAATCCGAAGCTGCTGGCGCGCGGCATCGAGCAGAATGCGGCCAACTCGATCTTGATCAAGCTCAACCAGATCGGCACGCTCACAGAGACGCTCGAGGCCATCGACATGGCCCACCGCGCGGGCTTCCGCAGCATCATCTCGCACCGCTCGGGCGAGACCGCCGACACCACCATCGCCGACCTCGCCGTCGGCACCGGCGCCGGCCAGATCAAGACCGGCTCGCTGAGCCGCAGCGACCGCGTCGCCAAGTACAACCGCCTGCTGCGCATCGAAGAAGAGCTCGGCTCCGCTGCCCGCTATCTCGGCAAGGCCGCGCTGCTGAAAGGCGCGCAGCAATGAGGTTCCACGTCGTCGCCAGCGTCTTCGGCGCCCTGCTGCTGTCGTCGTCGGCGTCGGCGTACACGGTCAAGCCCGGTGACCTCCTGGTGAAGGGCATCGCGGGGGCTTCCGTCAACGTCGCTCGTCTGAACGTGGCCACAAAGGCGACGCCGCCGGCCGGCATGTTGATCGGCGCCGATCTCGACTGGTCCTTCGATGGCAACTGGAGCTTGATGGCGTCGGTGCGCCCGGTGCTCTCGCCGGGCTTCATCGACGGCAACGTCGGCATCGGCGCGCGTTACCGGCTGCTGCAGCTCGACGCGCCGCTCATCCCCTGGGCCAGCGCGCAGCTCATCACCGCCGTCGGCGGACCGCTCGGCTACGGCGACCTGCACGTCAACGTCGGCGCCCGCGTCGGTGGCGGCGTCGACTACTTCGTCACCCGCGACCTCGCCGTCGGCGTCGAGGTCAACACCGAAGGCTCGGCGCTGTTGGCGCCGCTCGTCGGCGCCGAGGCCTCGACCGACGTGCTGTTCGGCGTGACGTTCCGGCTCTGATCGTGAGCGTCGCCGGCACCGTCTTTGTCAAAGAAGCCCGCGACAACGCGCGTGATCGGCGGGCGTTGTCGACGGCGTTGATGATGCCGTTGATGGGACCGTTCTCGCTGATCCTGTTGTTCTTCGCGTTCTCCGACATCCAGGAGAAGCAGACCGCACCCAAGGTGCCCGTCGTCGGACGCGAGCACGCGCCGGTGCTGGTCGCCCAGCTCGTGCGCTCCGGCGTCGTCGTCGAAGAAGCGCCGGCGGACCCCATCGCCGCGGTCAAGAACGGCAAAGTCGACATCGTCATGGTCATCCCCGCGACCTTTGGCGAAGACCTGCGCGCCGGACGCCCCGCCGTCGTCGAGCTCATCGTCGACGAGTCGCGGCAGTCATCGGGTGTCATCCTCGGCCGCGTGCGGGCGACGCTGTCGCAATACGGCAGCCAGATCGGCGCGCTGCGCCTGGTGGCCCGCGGCATCGACCCGAGCTTGATGCAGGCCGTCTCGGTCAGCGCCCGCGACGTCGGCACCGCCCAGGGCAAGACGGCGCTGCTGCTCGGCGTGATGCCGCTGTTCTTGCTGCTGGCCTGCTTCATGGGCGGCACCTACGTCGCCATCGACGTCACCGCTGGCGAGCGCGAGCGTGGATCCCTCGAGGCCTTGCTGCTGAACCCGGTGCGCGCCCGCGACCTCGTCGTCGGCAAGCTGCTGGTGGCCTTTGTCTTCGGCCTCCTCGGCGTGGTCGTCGCCGCCCTCGGCTTCGTCGTCGCCGTCGTGGCCATTCCGTTTTCAGACATTGGCCTCGACATCCAGCTGTCGCCGCTGTTGGCGTTCGCCATCGTCGCGCTGCTGCTGCCCGTCGTCGCCCTCGGCGCGAGCCTGCAAATCTTCGTCGGCACGCTCTGCAAGACCTTCAAGACCGCCCAGGCCGCGATCTCGTTCGTGATGATCGCGCCCAGCATCCCGGGCGCGCTCTTGATGTTGTTCCCGCAGCAGCCGACGACGACGATGATGCTGATCCCGACCCTCGGCCACGACATCCTGATGATGCGGCTCATCCGCGGCGAGCCCATCGAGGCCGCCGACGTCGCGTTGGCTTCGGCGTCGGTGCTCGCCCTGGCGGCGCTGCTGGTGGCCGGCACCACGGCGCTGTTCGGGCCCCGGCTCATCGTCGGGCGGTAGCCGCCGGCCAGCAGCGCGCGCCGCTGGCGACGTCGTTCGGCGTCTGACCGGCAAGCGCCCGGAAAGACGCGAGAAAACACGAGCGTGCCGGCATGGGAGCCGTCGACGGCGAAGTTGACCCCCCGCCGCAGCGATCCATACTGAAGCCATGTCTCGCCACCGGTCCCGCTTGCTTCTGGCCGCCGCCCTGGTGTTGGCGTCGGGTGCGCACGCTTCGTCCGGTCGATCGGCCTCGTCTTCGGGCTCGTCGGCCGACAACGGCCCCTGGCTCAACGCCCTCACGACCGCCTACGTGCTGCTCGACCTGACGACCGGCGACCTCGACGGCGACGGCCGCGACGAAACCGTCCTGTGCTACCGCCAGGACCTCGCCACGACCGACCAGGGCAGCGGCATCGCCGTCCTCCAGGGCAAAGGCGCCGACGCCAAGCCGGTCTTCCACGTGCAGCTCGAGGGCGCGCTCTGCGAGAAGGTCCGCGTCAACGGCAAGCGGCTGGGCATTTTGCTGGCGGGCAACAAGCAGCTGACGTGGACGTACGGCGAAGAGATTCGCTTCCGCAACGAAAAGGCCGCCCCCGTCGTCATCAAGACCATCGCGGCGTCGTCGACCCTCGACAGCGCGCACGGCGCGGCAAAGGCCGTCGACAACGATTTGACGACGTCGTGGGCCGAGGGCGCGCAGGGCACGGGCATCGGCCAGAGCCTGACCTTGCGCCTGGAAAAGGCGGTCGACGTCGGCGCGGTCGCCGTCTACTGCGGCGACGGCAGCAACCAGCGGGCGTTCTTCGATCGCAACCGCCTGCACCGCGGCAGCATCGAGACCAAGACCGACGCCGACCTCGGCGACACCGCCGCCGGCATCGACTTCTCGACGCTGGGCATCGACTCCATCGGCGATCGCATCGAGTTCAGCTGCGAGAACAAGCCGCAGGTCACCTACATCCACGTCGGCCGCAAAGACGTGCTGCAGATCGTGGTGCGCGTCGACAGCGTCTACCTGGGCGACAAAAAAGACGACACGCACATCGCCGAGGTCGAGATCGTTCCGCTCCTCGACCCTTCGCAGACCGTCGACCGCGCAAAGACGATCAAGACGCAGCCGACGACGACCGAAGACACGCCGCGCACGACCTCAAAGATGCCCGACGTCGACATCGAGAGCGCAACCAAGAAGCTCGACGACGACGGCCGCAGCATCGTCCCCGACGACTTCTGAGTCGGCCCGAGCGGCCCTGAAGCGGGGCGCTGGCGCTCCGTTTTCACGCCGCGCAGCACTGTGCAGCTCCCTCGTCCTCGACGCGCTTCCGGCGTGAGATCGTCGTCAGCGAGCTCCCTCGCCCCTCGCCCGTCGACTTCGCGCACGGCGGCACAGCGGCACGAGGCTCGGCCGATGCGCTGGGCCGGACCGCAGAAATGACAACACCGGCTCGCGCCGGCGTTGTCATGTGAAGAGGCTGAAAAGAAGCGCGACTACTTGCCACCTGCGTCGAGGATGAAGTCCTGGATGATCGGATTCTCGGGGTCGTCAGGATTGGCCGAAAGGTGTTTCTTCCACGCAGCGACCGCTTCTTTCTTCTTTGCGACGCCCTTGTAGGCGTTGCCAAGGTTCTTCCAGGCCGACTGGTGCTTCGGGTTCAGGTTCACGCAGCGCTCGAGCATGGTGATGCCCCGCTTGAGGTTCCGGTCGTCGTCTCCCATGCGGACGACGAGGGTCTCGCCCATGGCGCACACCGAGTTGGCGTTGCTCGGGTCGGCCTTTAGCGCTTTTTCATAGGCTTCGAGGGCGCCCGCGTCGTCGCCGACGGTGGCGAGGATGTCGGCGGTTTCGACCCAGGCGTCGGCCCGCTTGGGGTCGACGCGGATGACCTGGGCGAAGCATTTTTTGGCTTCTTCATTGCGCCCGAGATCGCGGTTCACTTTACCCAAGGAATACCAGGCGTCGTCGTAATCAGGTGCCAGGGTTGTGGCCCGCTTCAAGGCGTCGATCGCCTCGAGGTTCTGTCCCATCGACTGGTTCGTGAGGCCGAGCAGGTAGGGCAGCACGGGGTCTTCGGGGGCCGCGTCGGCCGCCAGCAGCAGCAGCGCCGCCGCCGCTTTTGGGTCGCTGACGGTGACGATGATGGCCTGGGCGGCGATGACGTCGGGGTTGTTGGGGCGCAGCTGGCCGGCGGTCTCGATGAGGCCCCGGGCGCGCTGCACGTCCTTGAGGCGGGCGGCGGCGATGGCGGCGCGGGCGTAGGGCTCGAAGTTGTTGGGAGCGAGCTGCATCGCTTCTTCGTAGCGGTCGAGAGACAGCTTGAGCTCACCGCGGGCGCGAGCGATGTCGCCGGCGGCGATCAGCACCATCGGGTTCTTGCCGTCCATCAAGAGCGCCTCGTTCACCTGCTGCTCGGCGTCGGGGATGCGCTTCATGTCGACGAGCAGCTCGGCGTAGCGGGCCCGCGTGTCGGAGTCGCGCGGGTTTTCGGTGAGGGCCTTCTGGTACTCGGCGTCGGCGTCGACGAACTGGCGCCGGCGGGCAAAGACATAGGCCTTTGCCGAGCGCACGCGATAGCGCTCCCCTGAGGACACGCTGTTCATCGCGCCGTCGGCGATCTTGAGGGCGTCGGTCAGCTTGCCGCGTTCGACGGCGTCGATGACGTTCTCGACGACGGGGTCGGCGCGCTTGGGGTCGAGGCGCTGGGCCTTTTCGAATTGGACGCGGGCCTCCGGGAGCTTGCCCATCTCCTTTGCGGCGACGCCGAACCAGAAGTTGAGCACGGCGTTGTCGGGCTGCTTCTTCAGCGCCTGCTGCAAGTCGGTGTAGGCGCCGAGGGTGTCGCGCGTGCCGAGCTTCGCGCGGGCCAGGCCGATGGTGCCGTCGGCGTCGTCGGGGGCGAGCTGCAGCAGCACCTTTGCGTGCTCGCGGGCCGCCGGGTAGTTGCGCAAGCGGATGGAGAACTCGACGGCGCGCACACGCAGCGCGCGGTTCTGCGGAACGAGCGCCACGGCGGCGCCGAGGAAGCGCATGGCCTCGGGGTAGCTGCGCGTGGCGATGGCGATCTCGGCGCGTCCCATGAGCGCCGCGGCCTGCTGCCCCGGCGACGCCGCCTTTGCCTTTGGTCCTTCGCTCATCTCGACGAGCAGGGCCTTGCCCTGCTCGACGGTGGCCGACTCCGCCGACAACAGGGTGCCCTTCAAGATGGTCCCGCGTGGGTGGTTCGGGGCCACGGCAAAGACCTTGTCGAGGTACTCCATCGCCGCGTCAGGCGACCCCGACGCGGCCAGCAGCTGCGCCTGCAGCGAGAGAGGCAGGGGCGAGCGCATGTCGGCCTGCAGGGCCTCGTCGAGCTTCTTCATGGCGCCGTCGGCGTCGCCCTTGCCGCGCAGGCCGAGGCCTTGCCAGGTCAGCACTTCGGCGAGGCGAATGGGCGTCAGCGAACGGGCCGGATCGGCGAACGGTTTGAGCGCTTCGACGCCGGCGTCGAAGCGGCCTTCGGCATAGGCGACGGCGGCGGTGGCCAGCGCGACGCTGACCTCGTCGCCGCCGGGGGCGAGGGCGGCGGCGGCCTGCAGCTGCGGCAAGAACGCGGGCATCTCTTCGACGATCGTCAAGTAGCCGAGGAAGCGGGCCTGCTCGGCGGCGGCCTTTTTGCCGTCGTCGGGGAAGGGAACGATCGCCTTGCGGGCGTCGACGACGCGGGCGTGCTGTTCGGCGGCCTGGCGGTACGACAGGTACGAGTCATCGCGCAGCAGGTCGGCATCGTCGCGGATGTCGGCGCTCAGCGTGGGCGGCGGCGGGGGCGCTTCGACGACCGGGCCAACGTCAGTCGAAACGACGGCGTCGGGGAAGACCAGCTTGTAGCCAAACCAGCCGTAGGGCGACGCGTAGTTCACGGCGACGCCGATGAGGCCGATGACGGCGAGGACGGAGAAGCCGCTCAAGGCGGCCAGCGCGCGACGCTTGCCCTTGCCTTCTTTGGCTTCGCGACGACGACGCTCGACCTCTTCTTTGGACTTCTCTGCCTGCAGCAGGTCACCGGTGCCGACCTGCAGGTCTTCGTTGGTGGCGACGGGATCGTTCTTGCCGCGCTTGGGCACCGGCAGGTCGCCGCGCGGAGCAGGCAGGTCATCCATGCCGCCGAGGGCCGAGGCCATGGCGCTCTGGATGGTCGCGGCAAACGCCGGAATCTGCGCCAGCGGCTTCCAGTTGACGCCGTCGGCGGAGCCTTCTTCGCTGCCGAGCAGCTCGCCGCGGGCGAACATCTGCAGGATCGTCTGGCTGTCGAACGGCCCGAGCACGCGGCCCGAGCGCTTGCGCACCCGGAACTGCTCCTGCTTCGGCGCGAGCCCCATCTCGGCCGAGCCGGCGTCATCGATGAAGTCGAGCATCCCGTTGTTGCCGACGTTCTGCGTGCTGACGACGACGGAGTTGTCGCCGTGGAAGGGCATCGACTTGCCGCTCGGCCCCGCGGGGGCCATGTCGCCAAAGATGTCGGCCATCGACGCGGCCTTGCCCGCCGCCGCCGGGACGGGCAGGTCGGGAGAGTTGCCAAAAATGTCGTCCATCGACGGCAACGGCCCCGCCGGCTTCGACGACGGCGGCCCGCCCATGCCGGGAAGGGGCACGCCGCTGCCCATGCCGGGGAGGGGCACGCCGCTGCCCATGCCCGGGAGCGGCACGCTGCCCATGCCGGGGAGGGGCACGCTGCCCATGCCGGGGAGGGGCACGCTGCCCATGCCGGGGAGCGGCACGCTGCCCATGCCGGGGAGCGGCACGCCGCCACCACGTCCACCGGGCAGGGGGACGCCGCCAGCACCGGGGAGGGGAACCCCTCCGGCCCCGGGGAGGGGCACGCTGCCGCCGCGGCCACCGGGCAGGGGAACGCCGCCCATGCCGGGCAGGGGCACGCCGCCGCCTGGCAGGGGGACCGCCGAGACGCCGCCGGGGAGGGGCACAGCACCCGGTCCGTTGCCGGGGAGGGGGACGGCACCCGGTCCGTTGCCGGGGAGGGGCACGGCACCCGGTCCGCTGCTGCCGGGGAGTGGCACCGCACCCGGTCCGCTGCCGGGGAGCGCCACCGCGGCAGCATCGTTGGCGTGGACGACGAATTGGTGCTGGCACCGCGGGCACTTGATCGAGACGCCCTGGGGCGGGATGCGCGACTCGTCGACGTTGTACTGGGCGGAGCAGCTCGGGCAGGAGATCTGCACGGATGGCCTCGAACGGTGCGGGCCGACAACGCGTTCGTTGCCGGCGCGGTTTCACGGCCCGTCGGACCGGAAACAGTTTGACTTCAGCCACGCCGACGCGAGGCCGATTTCTCGTCGAGGTAGCACGCTGCGCTCCCGGTCAGCAAAAGCGCGGATTCGATGTCCGACGGCCCGGCGACCTCGTCCGTCGCTCTGTGAGCGTCGGTCCGGCGCGCCCCGCTTCAGCGAGGCGTCGAGCACGCCTCGCCGTCGGCAGCGGCTCGCACGCTCGCTAGAGCTCGCGCGAGCGGGCGACGGCGGCCGCGACGGCGTCGAGGAAGCCGGCCCGCACCGCCCGCGCTTCGAGCGCCTTGAGGCCGGCGGCGGTGGTGCCAGCTGGCGACGTGACCTGGGCCCGGATCGCCTGGGGCTCGACGCCCTCGCCGAGCCGCGACGCAGCGGCCACGAGGGCCGCGCGGGCCCACACCAGGGCCTCGGCGCGCGGCAGCCCCTGCTCGACGGCGCCATCGGCAAGGGCCTCGACGGCCAACAGCAAGAAAGCCGGACCCGAGGCGCCGACGGCGGTGACGACGTGCAGCCAGCCCTCGTCGGCGACTTCGCGCACGGTGCCGACGGCGGAGAACACGCGCTCCAGACGCGGGCGATCGCGCTCGAGCACGCAGCCGGCACCGAAGCACAGCGCCGTCGTCGACGCCCGCTCCTGTGCGCCGATGTTGGGCATGGCCCGGGCGACCGCGGGTGGGCCCACGAGCCGCGACAGCGGCACGCCGGCGGCGCAGGAGACGACGACGGCGCCGTCGGCGAGCGCTCCGGTCAGGTGGGTGAGCAGCTCGGGCGTGCCGCGCGGCTTGACGGCGAGCACGACGACGTCAGCGCCCTTCACGGCCTCGCGGGCGTCGAACATCAAGCGCGCGGCGGCGCCGGTGGCGGCATAGGCGTCGAGGGCACCGGCGCGGCGGGCGCAGAGCGTGAGGGCGATGCCTGTGTCGTCGTCTGCGCCACCGTCTGCGCCACCGTCTGCGCCGCCGTTGTCGTCGACGGCCGGGGCCGCGTCGTCGCCGCGGCGGGCGTCGAGGATGCCGCGGGCCAGCGCGCCACCGAGGCCACCGACGCCGATGATCGTGACCTTCATGCAGTTCCTTCGTGGCGCTCGCGGCGGGCGCCAAAGATGCGCGTGCCGACCCGCACCAGCGTCGCGCCCTGCTCGATGGCGACGCCGAAGTCGCCGCTCATGCCCATCGAGAGCTCGGGCAACCCCGGGCACACCCGGGCGCGCAGCGCAGACACCGCGCCAAAGGCGCGGGCCGTTTCGGCGACGTCGTCGACGTCGGGAGGCAGGTTCATCAGCCCGCAAGGCTCGAGACCGTCGAGGGCCGTGAGGTGCGGAAGCGCGGCCTCGAGCTCGGCCGCCGAGAAGCCGTTCTTGCTGTCTTCGCCGGCGAGGTTCACCTGCAAGAGCACCGGCAGGCGCGCGGCGTTCTTGATGCCTTCTTTGTGCAGGGCCTCGGCCTGCGACGTCGAGCCGACGCCGTGCACCAGCCGCGCCCGCGCGATCTGCCGGGCGTTGCCCCGCTGCACGCGGCCGACGAAGTGCCAGACGACGTCGTCGAGGTCCTTGAGGTCTTCCTGCTTCTTCTGCCACTCGGCGGCGTAGCTCTCGCCGAAGTGGCGCTGCCCGGCCGCGTAGGCCGCCCGCAGCGACGACGACGGCTGGCCCTTGCTGACGGCGACGAGGACGACGCTGCCGCGGGTCCGGCCGGCGCGCGTGCAGGCGGCAGCGATCTCGTCGTTCACCAACCGCAGGGAAGCGCGGACGGAATCGTGCAAGGCATCGGCGCTGTCACCCGTGGTCGACGTCATGACCGGCTCCGCAGGGCGGCGACGACCTCGTCGACTGGCAGGCCGATGACGTTCGTCAGCGATCCGTCGACGCGCGAGACGAGGACGGCGGCGGCCCCCTGGATCCCGTAGCTCCCGGCTTTGTCGCGGTGCTCGCCGGTCTTCAGGTAGGCGTCGATGTCGTCGTCGGACAGCGATCGGAACGTCACGCGGGTGGCCACGACCCCGCTGTCGACGTCGTCACCGGATCCGCCGGATCCGCCGGATCCCGGTGCCTGGGCGCCCCGCCAGTCGACGCACCAGCCGGTCCAGACGGTGTGGCTCTTGCCCGAGAGGGCGCGCAGCATGCGGCGCGCGTCGTCGTCGTCGGCGGGCTTGTTCATGATCCGCG
>JBKJNL010000210.1:0-2743 GCA_046593615.1 Myxococcota bacterium
CCAGGGACGTTGAGAACGCCGGCCGGTACGGCGACGGCAGGCCGCGCCAGGCCACGAGGTAGGCCGTGCGCAGCGGTCCGCTTAAAATGGCGACGTCGACAACGCGGTGCAGCGCCCGCAACAACAGCGCGGCGACGACGTGGATCATGTGCGGGCCCGCTTGCGCTGGCTCATCTCATCAATGACGCGGCTTCTCGAACGACGCGCTCCACGTCGGTGCGGCCTCTTTGATGATCGCCAGGATCTCGGCCGGCAGGTCGCCGGCGCCGGTCAGCGGGTGGACGCTGAGGACGTCGTCGGCGCCCATGCCGTGGGGGCTGCGCAGGGCCCAGGCGACGGCCTCTTCGCGGGAGGCGACGTCGATGAAGTAGAAGCCGCCGACGAGCTCCTTGGATTCGGTGAAGGGCCCGTCGAGCACCACGCGCTTGCCGTCGCGGACGCCGACCCGGACGCCCGGCGCGCCGGGGTTCAAGCCCTCGCTGGCGATGAGCACGCCGGCCTTGTGCATCTCCTCGTTGAACCGCATGTAGGCCGCCATCAGCGCGGGGTCGAAAGGGGCGTCGGCGGCGGGCGGCTGGGCCTTTGGATCGGGCGCGGCGGTGATCAGGAAACGCATGAGAGCTCCTCGAGGGTGCGCGGGCGATCGCCCGCTCTCCTCTATGACGAACGAAGCGCGCGGGAATCGACACGGCGCCATCTTTTTCTGCAACGCCCCGCACGCCAAGGACCGGCGAAAACAAAACGGCCCGCGCGGGCGCTGCCCACGCGAGCCGTGATGTTCGAGGTCGCTCCCGTCGGCCACATCGTGGCCGACGTCAACGCGCTCAGTCTTCGGAGGCGGGCTTCGCGTCCAGCATGACTTCGTTGCCGACCAGCTCGATGATCGAGATGGGGGCATTGTCGCCCTTGCGGATGCGCGACTTCGTGATGCGCGTGTAGCCACCCGGACGCGTCTTGAAGCGACCGGCGATGTCGTTGAACAGCTTGGCCAGGACTTCCTGATCGCGGATGTCGGCGTAGGCCTGCCGGCGGGCGTGGAGGTCACCGCGCTTGGCCAGCGTGATGAGCTGCTCGGCGAAGCGGCGGAGCTCCTTGGCCTTGCAGTCGGTGGTCTCGATGCGCTCGTGGCGGAACAACGAGGTCGCCATGTTGCGGAAGAGGGCGGTGCGGTGAGCGCTGGTGCGGCCCAGCTTGCGGCCCGAGTTCATGTGGCGCATGGTTCACTGTCTCCTGAAATGTGGCGTCTCTCGACGCCCAGCATACACTAACAAAACACAACCGGCAGAGTCGGAGCCATTTTCGGCTCCGACTCCGACGAAGAAATAATCAGGCTTCGGCGCCGACGTCGTCGTCGTCGTCACCCAGGTCGTCGCCGGCCATCGACTCGCGCAGCACGGGGCCGCCGATGATGATCGGCTTGGCGCCGCCGGCCTTTGGCGGCCAGTTCTCGAGCTTCATCCCGAGCGACAGGCCCATCTCGTGGAGGATCTCTTTGATCTCCTTGAGCGACTTGCGGCCGAAGTTCTTGGTCTTGAGCATCTCGCTCTCGCTCTTCTGAACGAGGTCGCCGATGAACTTGATGTTGGCGTTCTGCAGGCAGTTCGCCGAACGGACCGAGAGCTCGAGCTCGTCGACGGAACGCAGGAGGTTCTCGTTGACGCGCTCTTCTTTGATCTCGGGCTCGGGCAGCTCGGGCTCGATCTCTTCATTGAAGTTGATGAAGATCGAGACCTGCTCCTTCATGATCTTGGCGGCGATGCCGACCGCGTCTTCGGGGGTGACGGCGCCGTTGGTCCAGACTTCAAGCGACAGCTTGTCGTAGTCGGTCTGCTGGCCCACGCGGGCGTGGGTGACGTTGTAGTTGACCTTGACGATGGGGCTGAAGAGGGCGTCCATCGGCAGGGTGCCGACGGGCTGGCCTTCCTGGCGGAACTGCGTCGCCGGGACGTAGCCGCGGCCACGCTTGATGACGAGGTCGGCCTTGAACGTGCCGCCTTCGGCGACCGTGCAGATGTGCTGCTCGGGGTTCAACACGACGATGCTCTCGTCGTGGAGGATGTCGCCGGCCTTTACCTCCTTGGGTCCCTGGATCTCGAGGCGCACGGTCTTGCCGTCACCGCCGCCGAGGATCTTCAGGTCGACTTCCTTGAGGTTCAGGATGATGTCGGTGACGTCTTCTTTGACGTCGGGGACGCTCTGGAATTCATGGCTGGCACCGTCGATGCGCACGGACACGAACGACGCGCCCTGCAACGACGACAGGAGCACACGGCGCAGGCTGTTGCCGAGGGTCACGCCATAGCCGCGCTCGAGGGGCTCGGCGACGAACTTGCCATAGGTGGCCGACAGGGTGTCGCGGTCGACAACCATGTTTTTCGGACGAATCAGATCACGCCAGTTCTTCTGCAGCGACATATTTCTCTATCCTCTTCTTCAAGCTTCCTCGGAACACCCCGCCGGGATTGGCGACGAGCCCCATGGAAACAAGACAAACAAATCTGAAAAAAAGCTCGACCACCAAAACACAACGGTGTGTGTTGGTGGAGCGCGTCAAACGTCATCTGGCTAGGAGGATGTCGAGGCCGGCGCGGGAGCGTACTTCCTGTACGTGACCGCGCCGGACGAGGCATCCGACAACGCCAGATTACGTTTGCCGCGTTACACCCGGCGGCGCTTGGGGGGGCGGCAAACGTAATCTGGCGTTGTCGGATGCCTCGTCCGGCGCGGTCACGTACAGGAAGTA
>JBKJNL010000261.1:0-2914 GCA_046593615.1 Myxococcota bacterium
GCGATGGCGACCGCGCGCCGTACGCGGCGGCCAATACCTACGCGACGCCTCCCGGAACGTTTCAGTGGCTGCCGCGGGCGGCCAACGATCCGCGCAAGCTGCGCGACGGCGCCGACCTCGCCGTCATCTTCTTGAGCGACGCCAACGAACAGTCCGACGGCCAGTACACCCGCTTCAACCCCGCGGCGTACCCAGGCGACGCCGTCGCCACCCAGTCGCTGCCCACCTGGCTCGGGTTCTTTGGCGACTACGACGCGGTCACCGCCGGCGCGCAGCGGGCCTTTGTCCACGGCATCGTCTGCCCGAACAACGGCGACTGCACCGACGAAGGCGACGGCACGCCCGACAACGAGCCCTACATGACGCCGCGCTTCCAGCAGCTCATCGCCGGCATGGGCGGCATCGAAGCCGGCCTGCCCGCCGACAGCGACCCGCAACAGGCCCAGAAGATCGCCGATGCCATCCGCTTGATCCTCGGCGCCACCGTTGCCCAGGCGTCGCCGTACCTGCTGACCAAGCCCCCCATCTCGGCGTCGATCAAGGTGGCGTTCGACGCCGCCGTGACGACGTTCGGCGCCTGCAACAGGAACGATGTCCCGCGCAGCCGCATCAACGGCTTCGACTACGACGGCACGACGAATTCGCTGCAGTTCTTTGGCGCCTGCCGACCCACGTTCGACAGCGCCAACCTCGGCCGCCGCATCACTGCCTCCTACAAATATTGGATCGAAGACAGCATCGACCCCGACGGCAACATCGACCCGTGCAACTGCGCCGCGCCGCTGATTTGCGTCGACGCCCGGTGCGTGTGCCCGAGCGACTGCGGCACCGGCGGCCTGCAGCCCGACGAGACGTGCAACACCACCACCTGCCAGGTCGAGTGCCTGCCCGACTGCGGCGGCTGCAACGCCGGCTTCACCTGCGACACCGTCGCCTGCGCCTGCGAGTGCAACGGCTGCAACGGACCGCCGCCGGCCCCCGGCTTCGTCTGTGACCTGCAGACCTGCCAATACGAGTGCGCCGCCTGCCAGGGCCCGCCGCCCGGCCCGTTGTCGACGTGCAACGTGGCCACCTGCCAGTACGAGTGCCCGGGCTGCGGCAACGGTGAGCTGCAGCCTCGCTTCGGCTGCAACACCAACCCCGCCGTCTGCGCCATCGAGTGCCTGCCCGACTGCGGCGGCTGCACCGCCCCCTTCACCTGCGACCAGAACAGCTGCGGCTGCGAGTGCAACGGTTGCGCGGGTCCGTCGCCGGGGCCGGGCTTCGCGTGCAACCTGCAGACGTGCCAGTTCGAATGCACGGGCTGCACCGGCACACCGCCGGGCCCGTTCTCGACGTGCGACCTGGCCACCTGCCAGTTCGAGTGCGCGGGCTGCGGCCAGGCCGTCGTGCCACCGGGCTTCGTCTGCAACGACAACCCCTTCGTCTGCGACATCGAATGCCAGGCCGACTGCGGCGGCTGTGTCGGCAGCGCGACGTGCAACACCGCGTCGTGCGCCTGCGAGTGCCCCGCCGATTGCGGCGGCAACCCGCCCCGCGCCGGCATGACCTGCAACCGCGCGACCTGCGCCTTTGAGTGCCTCGAGCCGCCGCCCGGCGAGCCGTCGCCCGGCGCCAACTTCAGGTGGGATCCGGCCACCTGCCAGTACGCCTGTGACGTCGACAACTGCGGCGCCAACACGGTCGGCCCCGAGGCCATCTGCGACACGTCGACGTGCACGCTGCGCAGCCCGTCCGACTGCGGCGGCTGCGACGGAAACGCCGACTGCAACCTCGCCACCTGCGCTTGCGAGTGCCCCGCCGACTGCGGCTCACCGTCGCCGGGCGCGAACTTCACGTGCAACCCAGCCGCTTGCGCCTACCAGTGCCGCGATGTGCCCGTGACGCCGTCACCCGGCCCCAACTTCGTCTGGGACCCGGTGTCGTGCAGCTACCAGTGCCCCGCCAACTGCGGCGAGCCGGGCGCCATCGCCCGCCCCGAGTTCTGCAACCCCAACACCTGCGAGGTGCAGTGCCTGCCCGCCTGCGGCGGCTGCGCTGTCGGCGAGGAATGCAACGCCGGCGCATGCGCCTGCCAATGCGTCGAAAACGCCACCTGCGCCGCGGGCTTCGTCTGGGACACCACCAGCTGCGCCTGCGGCTGCGACACCACCGTGCAGTGCGGCCCCACGCGCGCGCTCAACCCCGACACCTGCGCTTGCGAATGCGGCGATGCCAACAACGACGGCGTCACCGACTGCAACGGCGCCTGCACCGGGGCCACGCCGAACTGCCAGCGCTCGCTGTGCGAGTGCCGCGGCCTCGCTGGCTGACCGACAGCATCGGCGCCGGCCGCGAGCCTTCGCGCCCGGTGCCAGCGTCGCTGGCTTGCACGTAGGGTTGCCACATGCCGCTTTGTGCCTGGCTCGTCGGCGCCGGCCGCCAACGCGTGCCTGACGACGCCAACGACAAGCATCCCTTCGCCGTCTTTGTCGACGGCGCCTCGGGTCGCGCCGCGCTCGACGTGCGGCGGGTCGACGGGCTTTGGTGCGCCGTGGCCCACGGCAACCTCGCCGGCATCGGGCGCCCCGGGCGCTCGGCCAGCGAAGGCCCCCTCGTCGACGGCGATGAGCTGTGGATGTCGGGGCGCAGCTCCCTGCGCTTCCGCCTGGTCGACGACGACGATCCCCTGCCCTTCCGCGAGCGGCGCGGGGCCTGGCTGCTGTTCGACGAGACGTGGGCCACCGCCCGCGGCGCGCGCGGATCGGCGCTGCACCTCGAGAGCGGCCTGCTGCTGTCGACGACGCGGTCGTTGATCCCCCTGCGCCGCGCGCTGGCCGGCGCGTCGCCGCCGCCGACGCTGGCCACGCGCCACGCGAGCATCAGCCCGCACTTCGTCATCAGCCGCGCCGCCGGCGTCGACGTCGACGCGCTG
>JBKJNL010000268.1:0-3284 GCA_046593615.1 Myxococcota bacterium
TGCATGACGTCACCGCCCCCGAGATCGTCGCCGTCGCCGCCGCCGCGCGCGCGTCGTTTGCGCACGTCGCTTTGTGGCCGGCGTCTGCCGGCGAGGCGGTGCTCGTCGCCAGTGACCGGGCCTTGGACGCAGTGTCGGGTGCAGTGTCGGGCGCAGTGTCGGGCGCAGTGTCGGGCGCAGTGGACACAGGTGTGCTGGTGTCAGACGAGGCGATTCAGCGCCTCACCGTGGCGTTGTCGACGGCGTCGATGTCGACCGATCGAGGCTTGTCGATCGGCCGCAGCGCGCCCCGAAACGCGGTGATGCGCACCTCGGCGTTGACGTCGCTGACGGCGCTCGCGGCGTCGATGAAGTGACCGCCCGTCCGTGGTGATTTGCCCCACAGAAACGAGGCCGGTCGCAGCGTCGCAACGAAGAGGAACCCGCCGGCACAACCGCTGCAAAGCCGCTGGGCATGAACCGTCGCGTCCTCGGTCGCTTCAAAGTTCGTCACGCCATTGCCCGCGGAGGAATGGGCCAAATCTTTCTCGCCGACGACACCGTCACCGGCGCGAAGTCGGTGCTCAAGGTGCTCCGCGACGACATCGACACCGACGGCGCTGCCGCCCGGTTCGAGCACGAGATCGAGGTGCTCCGCTCGGTGAACCACCCGCTCATCCCGCGCTGGCAGGCCGACGGCCGCTGGGAGGGCAAGCGCGTCGTCGCCGTCGAGCACGTCGAAGGCATGTCGCTCGCCGAGCTGATGGTCGGCCTCGACAAGCCGTTGCCGGTGGCGACGTCATTGTTCCTGGTTGTCGACATGTTGCAGGCCCTGCACCGCGCCCACAGCGTGTGCACCGACGACGGCGCACTGCGCGGCCTCGTCCACCGCGACATCAGCCCGCACAATGTGCTGTGCGATCTGCGCGGCCGCGCTCATCTCATCGACTTTGGCGTTTCGACCGACAAAGGCTTCGCCGACGTCACGCCCGGCGTGCTGGTGGGCAAGGTCGCGTACATGGCGCCCGAGCAGGCCTCCGGCTTCTCGGTCGACGCCCGCGCCGACCAGTTCGCCACCGGCGTCGTTCTCTGGGAGCTCATCGCCGGCAAGCGGCTGTTCCGCGGCGAGAACGACCAACGCACCTGGCGAAACGTGCTGGCCTGCGTGGTGCCCGACCTCAGCGTCATCGCCGACGCGCCGCCGTCGGTGGCCCACGTCGTTGCCAAGATGCTCGACGCCAACCGCACCCTGCGGTTCGCGAGCTGCGCTGCGGCAGCGGATGCCCTGCTGCTGGCCGCCGCCGACCTGCCGATGGGCGACATCGCGCCGGTGTCGCAGCTGATGGCCCAGGCCAAGAAGCGTCTGGCGCGGCCGAAGAAGACCGTGGTGCTGCCCGCCGACCCGCTGTGAGGGTGGTCGCGTGTTGTCGCGATGATCAGCGCCGCAGGAACGGCGCGGGGTCGCGCGGCCGTCCGCTTTCGCGCAGCTCGAAGTAGAGCTTGGGACCGTTCTGGCTTTCGGTGTCGCCGACGAAGCCGATGGTCTGGCCTCGCTTGACCTCGTCGCCGGTGCCGACCACGGCGCGCGAGAGGTGCGCCGACAAGGTGTGGTGCCCTTCGCCGTGGTCGACGATGACGATGCGGCCAAACCCGCGCAGCCAGCCGGTGTGCACGACGCGGCCGTCGGCCACGGCGACGACGGGGACGCCGGCCTCGGCGCGCAGCTCGATCCCGTTGGAGACAATCTCGGCCCTTGTGTCGCGATCGACGACGCTGCCGAACTTGCGGATGAGCAGGCCGCCGTCGACGGGCCAGGGCAGGCCACCCTTCAAGATTCCCTTCTTGCCGGTGGGCGGCTGGTAACGCGGGCCGTCGGCGAGCTTGCCGATCAGGGCCTGCAGATCACGGTGCTTCTCGATGAGCTCCTGCGAGGCCCGCCGCAGCAAGGCCCGCTCGCCGCGCACGCGCTCGAGGGTTCGGGCCCGCTCATCGCGCGTGGTCGCCAATAAGGCGCGCTGCTCGTCGATGAGCCTTCGCGTGAGCTCCTGCTCGGCCAACGTGTCGCGCAGGGCGGTGCGGTGGGCGACGGCTGATGCCTCGACGCGGCGGACGTCGGCCGTGAGGCGGGCGTCGTTGTCGGCGAGCTCGCGCAGGAAGCGCCGGCGCAAGGCCAGCTCGGTGAAGTCTTCGGCGCCCAGCAGAGCCCGGGCGGTGCCGCCGTCGCCGTCGACGACCAGGGCCCGCAGCCGTGTCTGCAGGCGCGCTTTCAAGGCCTCGAGCTCTTCTTCGTCGAGGCCAGCGGTGTGCTCGAGCCGCGCGACCTCAAGCGAGAGGGCCCGGAGCCGGTCCTCTGCGGCCCGGCGGTCGTCGTCGAGCCGGGCCAGGCTCTCGTCGAGCTCACCGAGCGAGTCGACCAGCGAGCGCTCTTGTGCGTCGAGGTCCTTGAGCGCGCCCTGCTTGGCCTCGAGCTCGCGGCGAATGACGTCGAGATGCGCGGCGGCGTCTTTCACGCTCAGCGCCGACGCTGCGGGCGGGGCGGGCGCCAGCGATTGTGCGTTTGCACAAAACAGCGCGACGACGGCGACCACGACGGCGGTGGGGCTGGAGGTGGAGGTGGGCCTCATGCCGTGCTCATGCCGACGTCCGCAGGAAGCGGCCGACGCTCAAAAAAGCGCCGATGGCGCCGAGGGCGGCGCCGCCGACGACGACGCTGCACAGCACCCAGGCCGGCAGTGGATCGAGGTGAAAGGTGCCGAGGGCCCCCGAGAGCGCCACACGAACGACCCGCGCCAGCGACGAGTGGCAGATCCCCAGGGTGACGAGAGCGATGACGGCGCCCAGGGTGCCCTGCACAACGCCCGACAGCAGCAGGGGCAGCGCGACAAAGGCGTCGCTGGCGCCGACCAGCTTCTGGATGGCGATCTCTTCGCGGCGCACGAGCACCGTCAGGCGCACCGCGTTGCTGACGACGACGACGACGACCAGGGCGATGAGGATCGCCAGGAACAGCCCGGCCCCGTGCAAGAGCCGCAAGAGGGCGTCGATGCGCTTCAGCTCGCCACCGGGGTGCAGCACCTCGTCGACGCCGTCGATGGTGCCGAGGGATTTGACCAGCTGCTCGCGGCCACCCGCGCCCGCATTGCCGTCGAGGGAGACGTCGAGGGAGAAGCGCGGCACGACCTCGACGACCCACGGCATCTGCAGGCCCGCCGACGCCTGCAGGGCGTTGCTGCCCGAGAGACCTTTGCGGGCCCGCTCGAGCGCCTGCTCGGGCGTCATCAGCGTCGCCGACCCAACGCCCGGCG
>JBKJNL010000622.1:0-2986 GCA_046593615.1 Myxococcota bacterium
CGCCGCCCTGCGCGTCGGCGCCTACGACTTCCTGACGAAGCCGGTCGACCCCAAGCTGTTGCTGGTGTCGTCGGCCCGCGCCCTCGAGCGCCACCGCCTGCGCCGCGAGGTCGCGACCCTGCGCCAGCAGTCGCCGTCGCCGTCGACGACCGGGTTGCTCGGTGATTCGTCGCCCATGCGCCGCGTGCACGACCTCATCGGCCGCATCGCCCCGTCGGCGGCGTCGGTGCTCATCCACGGCGAAACCGGCACCGGCAAAGAGCTCGTGGCCCGGGCCATCCACCTCGCCAGCCCGCGCAAAGACGGACCCTTCATCGCCATCAACTGCGCCGCCGTGCCCCCGACGCTGCTCGAGAGCGAGCTGTTTGGTCACGCCAAGGGCGCGTTCACCGACGCCAAGAACGCGCGCCCCGGCCTGTTCGTGCAGGCCACCGGCGGCACGCTGTTCCTCGACGAGATCGGCGAGATGCCGCTCGAGATGCAGGCCAAGCTGCTGCGCGCCCTGCAAGAGCGCACCGTGCGCGCCGTCGGCTCCGACACCGAAGTCGGCTTCGACGCCCGCATCCTGTCGGCGACCCACAAAGACCTCGAAGCGGCCATCACCGACGGCGCCTTCCGGCAGGATCTGTTCTACCGGATCAACGTCGTCACCATCGAGATGCCGGCACTGCGCGAGCGCGGCCACGACGTGTTGATCCTGGCCGAGCAGTTCTTGCGCGGCGCGGCCCAACGAAACGGACGCAACCCGCCGACCATGTCGCCGGCCGTCGCCGAACGCCTGCTCTCCTACGCCTGGCCGGGCAACGTGCGTGAGCTCGAGAACTGCGTCGAGCGCGCCGTCTCGCTCGCCCGCTACGACGAGCTCACCGTCGACGATCTGCCCGAGCGCATCCGCCAGTACCGCCCCGAAAGCTTCGTGCTGCAGGCCGACGAGCCGTCGGAGATTCTGCCCCTCGAAGAGCTCGAGCGCCGCTACATCGCCCGGGTGCTCAAGCTGCTGAACGGCAACAAGTCGCGCGCCGCACAGCTGCTCGGCCTCGATCGCCGCACGCTCTACCGCCGCCTCGAAAAGCAGGAGAAGCAAGAGAAGCAGGCCGGCGGCGCCACCGACCACCGCCACAACGGTTCGTCGTCGCTGCCGTCGAAGGGCTTCGACGCCTGATCCATCCCGCCGATCGGGTCGCCACGACGACGTCGAGACCTCACCCCCCGCCCCATGAGGGGGCGGGGGGTGGGGTCTTCACGCTCGGTGCCGGCCCAGAGAACTGAAACCGGATTGCCTGCCCGCACTTGGGTACAAGGCGATCGCACCAGGAGAAGAGATGAGCCTCATCGACTCGGCCGTCGCCCGACGCATCGCCCACGATCTCCGCGGGGCCACCGGCATCGTCGCCGGCGCCTTGCGCGAGATCGAGGCTGGCTCTGACGTGGCGCCGTTCATCACCATGGCCCGCCGCAGCACCGCCCGCCTCGAGCGCGTGGCCCGCACCCTCGACGCCCTCGGCCACGAAGAAAACGCCGTCGAAGCCCGGCCCGATGTCGTCGACGTCGACGCCGTCCTCGCCGAAGCCATCGCCCGCATCGCCACCGAGCTGCGCCCGGGGTTCGCCATCAGCCAGAAGAAAGGCTCGCCCACAGCGACGCTCGGCAAGGCCGCCTTTTCCGCCGGCGTCGATGAGGTGCTCGCCTGCTACGGCAAGCGCGCCAAGAGCATCGAGATCGACGGCGCTGTGATCATCGGCGTTGGCTACGACCACGTGCCGGCCAGCGCCAAGCCCTTCGAAGATCCCCTCGGCGCCGCGCGCCTGCTTCTGGAGCGCTCGGGCGCTACGTTGGTTCTCGAGCTCGAGGGCAACGCGCTCAAGGCCCGACTGGTGCCGGGTTGATGACACCGGAGCGGGACACAAGCCCGGAGGTTGCGATGACGCGCGTGCTGCTGGTCGACGACGACGAAGACTCCACCGAGCTCCTGGGCACCTTGCTGTCGAGGAACGGCTTCGACGTGTCCATCGCCCGCTCGGTGCTCGAGGCCATCGCCCACTTCGAAAAAGGCTCGTTCGACGTCGTCGTCACCGACCACCAGCTCGACGACGGCGACGCGCGCGATGTGCTGGCCCGCGCCGGCAGCGCCCGCCAGGTCGTGCTCTCGGGCCACGCCTCGGTGCCCGTCGGGCCGCCGACCATCGTCATGCAGAAGCCGGTCGACGTGCCGCGCCTGCTCATCGTGCTGGCAGGATCGGCGTGAACGTCCCATCGGGATTCGTTGTGCCTGGGCCCGGCCCGCTGAGGGTGCTGGTCGTCGACGATGACGTCGTCGACCGGACCGCTTTGCGCCGCCTGCTCGCTTCCCACCCCGAGATCCACATCGTCGAGGCCGAGACCGGCGTCGACGCCCGCGTGATGCTCTTGCGCGAGCGCTTCGACTGCGTGCTGCTCGACTACTTCCTGCCTGATGTCACCGCGGGCGAGCTCCTGGCCGAGATCCACGCCACGCGGCCCGCCCCCGGCGTCGTCGCCCTCACCGGCCTCGGCGACGAATCCATCGCCGTCGAGCTCATGAAGGCCGGCGTGCAGGACTACCTGAACAAGGCCAAGCTCGACGAGCGCAACCTGTTGACCGCCATCCGCGGCGCCGTCGGCCAGGCCCGCAACCGCTTCGCGGAAGACGAGCTCAAGGCCGCCCAGCGCCGTCACACGCACTGCCTCGAAGCCCTGGCGCTGCACTCGCCGGCCCTGGTCGGCACGCTGTCGCTGCCCGAGCTGTGCGCCCGTGCCGTCGACGTCTGCGTCGTCGTTCTCGAAGCGAGCGCGGCCGCCGTGTGCGTCGGCGATGGCAGAGGCGATGGCAGAGGCGATGACAGAGGCGATGGCAGAGGCGATGGTCGGGGTGTGCCCGCCGAGCACCACTGGCGCGGCGCGGCCATCGACCTCGATGCCCTGCCCCCGCTGCCCGTCCCCGGGCGCCCGGTGCGCGTGCCCGCCGAGG
>JBKJNL010000626.1:0-7649 GCA_046593615.1 Myxococcota bacterium
GCCGGCCTCGATGGCGTTGCCGAAGCCGTCGCCATCTTCGTCGCCGGCGGCGCATTCGACGTCGTCGTCGATGTTGTCGGCGTCGGTGTCGACGATGGCGCCGTCGCTGCGGCACAGCGCTTCGGCGTCGTTGTCGAGGCCGTCTCCGTCGGCGTCACAGGGGCCTGCCGCGTTCGATGGCGAGCAGGCATTGCGGGGATTGCTGCCGGCGACGCACTCGTCGGCGTCGCTCAGGCCGTCGGCGTCGAGGTCGCCGTTGGAGCTGCAGATGGCATCGCCCTCCCCTTCGCCTTCGCCTTCACCTTCGCCTTCGCCTTCTTCGCCTTCGCCCTCGCCCTCGGAGCCAAAGACGACGCTGTCTTCGTCGGTGTCGCAGACGATCCACGTCGGCAGCGTGTCGCGCACGATGCCGGGGGTCTCGCTGCAATCCCCGGCGTAGAGCAGGCCGGTGCCCGGGTTGTCACCGAGCAGCGGCGCGCTCACGCGCAGGCGCGCGGCAAAGACCGTGGCATCGGCGTCGACCGAGACCGGGCCCCGCAAGACCAACGTGCCGTGCACCTGGGTGTCGCCGGAGAAGACCACCGGCAAGCTGCCCTGCTGGTCGACGTCGCCGACGTGGCGGACGGCGACCCGCTGCTGTTCGACGCCCGCCGTGGTGATGCCGTCGACGACGAGGGTCCAGTCGCGCTGATCACCCGAGAATGATGTGACGTCGCCGCCGGCGATGACGACGCCGCGACCCAGAGCGCTGCCGCTGAGCGCCAGCGGGCCGCGCACCTCGAGGGTGCCGGCTTTCGGGGCCACGAGCGGCGCGCCGCAGAAGTCGCCCACACCGTCGAGCTGGACGTCGACGTCGGCGCCGCCGGCGACGGTCAGGCTGCTGCCGCGCAGGTCAAAGGCGCCGCGGGCGCCAAACACGCTCAGCGGCGCCGCGGCGCAGGCGCCCAACAACGCGGTCAGCGTGCCGAACGTGCCGCCGATGTTGGCGGGGCCGCCGACGACAAACGCGCTGTCGTCGGGCCAACGGGCGTTGCTGAAGACCTCGGTGCCGACGGCCGTGACGACGCCCGGCCCAGCGACGACGGGCACGACGGGGGCAAAGAAATTGCGCACCTCGATGTCGCGGTCGGGACCGGGATCGTTGCCGGTCAACGACGCCAGGAGCACCGAGGTCTCGCGCGTCGGCGGGCCCGACGGCTCCCAGTTGCCGCGGCCGCCCATCGCGCTGCTGTCGTCGCCGGTCCACGTCAGCACGCCTCCGCTGACGACGACGACAAAGGCGCTGACCAGCAGCTCGTGCTCACCGTCGGGCGCGTGCTCGATGGCGGTGACGGCGACGCGGGTGGGCACTGCGGGCACGCCCTCGGCGAGGAACGACCAATGGCCGTCGGCGCCGACGTTGAGCTCGCCGTAGCCGGAGATGACGACCTGCTGCTGCGGCACGAACGTGACGAGGTCGCCGTCGGGGTCGATGACGGTGAAGTCGCCTTGTTCGGTGACGCCGGCGTTGGCGACGATGAGCGCGCTGCGGGCGTAGGCCCGCTGGTTGACCGGGGCCAACGACGGGCGGCCGCCCGGCAGGCACACGCCCTCGTCGCCGCCGACGATGGCCAGGTCGGCGTTCTGCTCGCAGTAGTGGCCGGCGCCGCACTCGGCGTCGACGGTGCAGCGGGCGCCGGTGACGGGCACGAGGGGCTCGCAGGCCGCGAAGCCCCCGGCGACGACGACCACGGCAGCGCCGGCAACGGCAAAACAGCGAGCGGCGGGGGCTGGGCGCGACATGGCTCGATCATATCGTCGACGACGACCCCATGGTGCCGGCGCCTCTGGTCGGGCATGGAGATCCCACCTGTGATTGAAATCATCTGCACCTGTGCCCGTGGCACTTCGATGGCCCTCGTCCACGAGCTGAAGGGCCTCGGGGCAACCGACATCGTCGACGACGGCGCCGCCGTCTCCGCCAAGGGCGACGTCGACCTCATGGCCCGCGCCAACGTCTTTCTGCGCACCGCTTCGCGCGTGCTGCTCGTCGTCGACCGGTGGTCGAACATCGGCAGCCCCGATGACTTGATCGAAGCGCTGTCGCGGGTGCCCTTCGAAGAGCGCATCGACGGCAAGGGCACGTTCTGCGTCGACGCCCACCTCAGCAACACGCCGTGGACGCACTCGCTCTACGCGTCACAGCGCGTGAAAGACATCGTCCTCGATCGCCTGCGCTCCCTCGGTCACGGCCGCCCCAACGTCGACACCGTGCGCCCGTCGGTGCGCTTCGTTTTGTCGTGGCGCTACACCGAGGCCATCCTCACGGTCGACACCTCGGGCGACGCGCTGCACAAGCGCGGCTACCGCCAGGGCGTCGAGGGCCGGGCGCCGATGAAAGAGACGTTGGCCGCGGCCATCCTCGCCATGGGCCACGCCGACGTCGAGCGACCGTTTCTCGACCCCGTGTGCGGCACCGGCACGCTGGTCATCGAGCAGGCCTGGCGCGCGTTGCGCAGGGCCCCGGGCCGCGACCGCCGCTTCGGCTTCGAGCGCTGGAAAGACCGCCCCCCGGCCCTCGATCGCGCCCTCGCCGTCGCCCGCGCCGAGGCCCGTGACGGCGAGCTGAAGAAGCTCCCCGCGCCCATCCACGCTTCGGATTGGCACCGCGAGGCCATCGACCACGTCACGCAATGCGTGCGCCAGGCCGGCCTCGACGGCGTCGTGCAGATCGCCCGCGTCGATGCCCGCTCGGCACCGATGCCGGGCCCGCATCCGGTCATCGTCGGCAACCTGCCCTTCGGTGAGCGCCTTTCGAACAACGAGGGTCGCGGCAACCGGCTCCAGCTCGAGGGCTTCCACCGCACGCTCGGCGATCGCTTCGCCAGCATCGACGGCGCGCGCGTGCTGATGTTCTCGGGCAACCCCGACGCCCGCTGGTGGCTCAACCTCGATCGCCGGGCCGTCGGCAAGCCCCGCCGCTGGCAGCTCTCGTCAGGCGACCTCGACGCGATGCTCATGCGCTGGGACATGTCGTCGTCGACGTGGACGCCCAAGAGCAGCGATCCGGAGAAATCCGCGGCGCCTGCTGAGACGCCCCCTGAGACGCCCACGGAGATGATGACGACGACGCCCGACCCCCAGGGCTGAGAGACCGGCGCTGCGCGCCGTCAGGCGACGAAGCGTTTGAGCACGCCGACGAC
The DNA here is from genome assembly GCA_046593615.1 of Myxococcota bacterium. Classification (GTDB taxonomy): domain Bacteria; phylum Myxococcota; class UBA727; order UBA727; family VGSZ01; genus VGSZ01. The sequence goes on from JBKJNL010000626.1 coordinate 3,183, forward strand.
GGCGCCGTAGTCGACGGGCTTCGTCAGGTAGGCGGCCGCGCCGCGGGCCAGCCCCCGCTCGATGTCGCTCTCGTGACCGAGGGTCGTGACGAGGACGATCGGCGTCTTTGACACGGCGCCATCGCCGCGCAGGGCGTCGAGCACTTGCAGGCCCGTGAAGCCCGGCATGTGGATGTCGCAAAAGGCCAGGCGAAACGGCGTGCCGGCGGCGCTGGCGTCGCGCAGCAGGGCCAGCACCTCGGTGCCGTCTTTGGCCTCGACGACCTCGTGCTCAAGGCGCTCAAGCCAGGTGCGCATCAGCATGCGCATGACGCGGGCGTCGTCGGCGACGAGGATGCGGGCCATGGCGCACGCTATCGCGGCGCGGTCGAGGCGTCCGCAACCCGATCAAGCTGCCCCGAAAAAACGCGACGCCAACAAAAAAGCGACCCCGAAGGGTCGCTCGTCTGCTCGTCACCCGGACGCCGTCAGGAAGACGACGCCGCCGTGGCCACGATCTGGTCCTTCAACGCTTTGGAAGCGGTGAAGCCAACGTTGCGGGTCTCGGGGATTGAGATCTTCTCCGAGGGGTTGCGGGGGTTCACGCCGGTGCGGGCGCGGCGGGTGCGAATCTCGAACGTGCCGAAGCCCGGGTAGGTGAACTTCGCCTCGGTCTTGATCGCTTCAGTGATCTTCTCGAACAGCGCGTCGAGGATCTCGGTGGCAGCCTTCTTGGTCAGACCGTCCTGCTTGGTGCAGATGAGATCGACCAGGTCCTGCTTCGTCGTGGGCATCGTTCAACTCCTTCTGGTCTCGACGTCGTCGTGGTAGCGACGTCGAGCGCTGTTCACTTCTATGAAAGAAAGAGCCGGGGTCATGTCCTGAACGGAAAGCGGCGTCAAGCACAAGCGACTCCCGCGACGCCAGCAACGGCTGCGTCGTCGTCGATTTCAACCGGCGTCCCCGCGGGCAGTCGCGGGCTCGTGGTCTCGCACCTCGGCATCGCCGTGGATGTCGAGCTGCAAGACGGCTCGCGTCCGCGCGTACGGGTGCACAGAAAGAGCGGCATCGTCGTCGGCGATGACGTCGTCATCGAGGGCGACCGCGCGATCTTGCAAGAGCGCCGCACGGCCCTCATGCGGGCCTCGCCCGGCGGCGGCGTGCACGTGGTCGCCGCCAACCTCGACGTGGTCGGCGTCGTCGCCGCCGTCGACCCACCGGCCCGCGCCGGCCTCGTCGATCGGGCGGCGGTGGCCGCGCGCGCGGCCGGCATCGAGCCGTTTCTCGTCATCAACAAGGTCGACCTCGAAGGCGCGCCCGACATCATCGCCGCGGCCTCCGAACGGGTGGCCGGCGACCTGCGGGTGTTCGCCGTCAGCGCCGCCTCGGGCTTCGGCGTCGACGAGCTCGCCGCGTACATCGCCGAGAAGGGACGCGGTGCGCTCATCGGTCCGTCGGGCGTCGGCAAGTCGTCGCTGCTGAATCGACTGATGCCCGGCATCGACCTCGCCGTGCGCACGCTCTCCGAGGCCCACGGCGCCGGGCGCCACACGACGACGGTGTCGACGCTGCACCGGTTGCCCGGCGGCGGCGAGCTGGTCGACACGCCCGGCATCCGCGAATACGTGCTCGTCGACGTCAGCAAGCACGACCTGGCCCGCTACTTCCCCGGCTTCGCGGTCGTCGACGCCGCCTGTCGCTTCCGCGATTGCATGCACAGCGATGAGCCGGGCTGCGCGATCAAGGGCGCCGTCGACGACGGCCGCGTCGCCGAGAGCCGCTACACGGCCTACCGCAACCTGTTGGCGGAGCTCGGCGGCTGAAGCGCCGGCCGCCTGCTCGGTTCTGATCAGTTAGTTCTGATTGGCTGGGGGTCCCGCGCTGGGGGTGTCGCGAAAGGCGTCGTCGAGCTCTTCGTCGATGGCGGCGCAGCGCGAGAACTGGACGTCGATGTCGACGTCGCCAACGTCGTCGTCGTCTTTGTCGTGCAGCTCGATCTCTTTGCCGACGACGCCGAAGCGGGTGGCGTCTTCGTCGATGCTGACGTCGACGTCACCTTGCCGGGCGGTGTAGCAGTCGGCGCCGTTGTCGAGCTTGCCGTCAGCGTCGACCTCGGCGTGGTCGTCTTGCTGGCAGACGGTGAAGCTCAACGACAGCGTGTCCTGGTCCTCGAGGTCGACGCGATCGTCTTCGATGTCGTCTTCGTCCTCGGCGATCAAGAACATCAGGATGTACCAGCTGTCGATCGGCAGACGCTCGTTGATGAGGTCGGCGATGTCTTCGTTGGCGGCCTCGATCTCGGCCTTGCCCTCGGCCCGCGAGGCGGCGTCTTCGAGGTCAAGCAGGTCGGCGCCGTCGGCGCAGGAGTCGCCAGGCAGAGCGAAGCCAAAGACGCCGCCGGCGCCGTCTTGCGTGACGATGCCAAAGGCGGCGTTGCCAAACGACGGCACGCTCTGACCGTCGACGTCACCGGCGATGGAGCCGGCGCACGACGCCGCCAACAGCGTGAGCAAAGCGGGCGCGGCGCGGGGCTTCAAGTTCAGCTTCATGGTCGACTCATCCTCGTGCTGTCGTCAGTGGCGATGGGCGGTGTCGGTCGCGGCGGCGCAGTCAGCGGGCTCGCCGCCGAGTTCGCGCAGGGGGCGCGGGCGCCGGTGACACTAGCCGAGCAGGGCACCCCTGACGGCTTCGACGGTGGCAGCGACGCCGGCGTCGTCGACGTCGAGGTGCAGGCAGGCCCGCAAGCGCTCAGCGCCCGGTGACACGGTCTTCGAGACAGCCCCGAGGCGCACGCCGCGCGCGGCCCAGGCAGCGACGACGCCGGCCATGGGCTTCGTCGTCGAGAAGAACACCAGGTTCGACTCCACCGGCTCGACGGTGACGCCGGGCAGGGCGGCCAGCCCCGCCGCCAGCGTCGCCGCCCGGCGGTGGTCGTCGGTGAGGCGCTCGAGGTGGTGGTCGAGGGCGTGCAGCAACGCGCCGGAGATGACCCCCGACTGGCGGAGCGCGCCGCCAAGGGCCTGCTTGAGCCGGCGGGCCCGCGGCCACAACGACGCTGGCAGGGCGAGGACGGCGCCAAACGGGCAACCCAGACCTTTCGAAAAGCAGACCTGCACGGTGGTGGCGCCGAGGGTGGCCGACGGGCGCGTCAGGCGCCGCAGGGGCACGCCGAGGGCGGTGGCGGCGTTCCACAGGCGGGCGCCGTCGACGTGGACAGCGAGGCCGCGCTCGCCGCAGAAGCCGTAGACGCCGTCGAGCGTGGCCAGGGGCCAAACGGCGCCGCCGCCGACGTTGCTGGTGTTTTCGATGACCACGCAGCTCGTTTTCGGGTGGTGCGGGTCGTCGGCGCGGATGGCGCCGGCGACGTCGTCGGCGGTGAAGATGCCGCGGGGCGTGGCCAGGCCAAACACCTGCGCCCGCGACGTCATCGTCGTGCCGCCGCCTTCGTAGTGGACGACGTGGGCGCTCTGGTGGGCGATGATTTCGTCGCCGGCCCCGGCGTGCAGCGCGAGGGCAATCTGGTTGGCCATCGTCGCCGACGGCAAGAACAGCGCGCGCTCGAAGCCCAGCAGCGCCGCGGTGCGCTCTTCGAGGGCGTTGGTGGTGGGGTCTTCACCCTTTTGCTCGTCGCCGAGCAGGGCCTCGGTCATGGCCCGTTTCATCGCGGCGGTGGGGCGGGTGGCGGTGTCGCTGACGAGGTCGATCATGACCTCTTGTACCTCAACCTTCGTTGGCGGTCGGCGTTACAAGGCGCCCATCTTCACCACCGCCACGGCACCCACGGCGCACAGGGCGACGGCGACGGCGAGCCAGGTGCGCGGACGCAGCCCGTCGCGCGGCTTCGGCTTCCCGGTCTCGACACGGATCCTGCTGGCGTCGATGGCGCGCAAGCGCGGCGCCGCGTTCTTGGAGAGGAACACCAGGTTGCAGCTGCCGCAAAACGAACCGCCGACGTCGTCGACCAGCACGCGTTGCACGGTCTGCTTGCAGCGGCAGCAGCCCCGCAGCGGCCCCGTCGAAAACGCCGGACGCAGCGGCTTGCGGCGCTGCTTGTCGTCGACGAAGCGACCCGGCGTGCCGACGGTGCAGGCGCACTGTGGGCAGCAGGTGGTGCGCTTGTCGTCGAGCACGAGCGGCACACCGCAGGCAGGGCAGGGGAGAGCGAGGGCAGCGAGGTCAACCGGGAGGGGGGCGCTCATGGACGGCGTCTTTGCAGCCTCCAGGCCAGTCGGAGTTCGACCTGAATCGTTGCCCGGGTGCGGTCCGCGGGGGGGCGGCCGTGTCCGTTCGACCACAGTCGATCGTGGCCCGGAACGCAGCGCGGGAATCCGGCGGCGTCGACGCCGGCTCCGTCGACGCCGGTGACCACCGCTCGACGCATTGCCCACGCCAGCACCGTTCGCGGGCCGTCGATGTCCGCGGGCCGTCGCCGTCGGCGGCCCCTGGGCCCGTGGACCGCGCGGGTGTGGCACCCGTGCAACGTGAGGC
>JBKJNL010000740.1:0-2791 GCA_046593615.1 Myxococcota bacterium
GTTTGGCGGATGGCGCTCGGGACGTCGTCGACAGCTTGGATGGAGGTCGGTGGTTTTTATTTCGACATTTGCCCATCTGAAGCATTGTTTGATTCGCAAGGCGTGTCAGGCGAGCCCTACGATTTTGGCGGTCGCTGCGACGGTCTGAATGCACCCGACGACGGCAGCACCATCGGCGCTCTGCTGGCCGCCCGCATCGCATCCGATCACGATGTCGCCGCTGGCTTCGATGCCCTCGACCACGCGGCCCGCGGCGAGGGAGTAGGTCCTGTGCGCGTTCACCAACGAATCCAACCCGCGTCTCGGCGCCCGCCTGACGGTGATGGTGATCGTCGTCAGGGGCGAGTCTGGCGGCCGGCTGCGCTTGATGACGATGGGGCAGAACGTTTCCGCGTCGACGCTGGCGACCTCCGTGGCCGTGGCCACGGCTGCGGCGTGGGGCGCGGGCAACGCGACGACCTGGCCGAGGGGGAGGGGAGACGCTCCGTCGGGGACTTCGCCGAGGACGAAGCCAAAGGCCCGCCCGGGGCTGGTCTCCAGGCCGCCGCCACGCCTCGCCTCTATGATGGTGATGCCCTGCGCCTTGAGCGCCGCGACGACGGCGTCGACACCGCGGGCGACGACGGCGAGCGACGTCTCCCGGGCCTCGCGACCAACACAGGCTGCGCGGACGCGGATCGTTGCGGTGCGGTGGCCGCTACCGAAGACGACGTGCATGTCGGCCTGCGCGCCGGTCACCGGGTCTGGCCACTTCCACCACCGGGGCAGGCTGCTCAGGGGGTTCATTGGACGCTCGCCACGATGGCCTCGAGCGCCTTTGCGACGACGCGCGGTGTGGCGGCGCCGATCAGCACGTCCTTGCTGCCCGCTCGGTGTTGAGACAGCTCCTGCGCCGTCGTGAACCGCGATGCCGACATCAGGACCCGCGTTTTGATGATGCGCTCGACGGTGTTTTCGCAGCCGTCGCACCACCCGAGGCCGTGAGCGCTGACGACGCATCGGCGGCTGGTCCCGGCGACGACGACGTCGACGATGGCCGCCACGGCGCCCTGACCGGCCTCGCGGCGACCGACGAACACCAGCACGTCGCCACCGTGCTGTAGCGCGCGAAGGAACTCGGCGAAGTCATCACGAGCCGGGAGCCGCCGGACGGCGCCGACGAGCTCGCGGTGGTGGAACAGCGGGCTCATGCTGCCCCCACGGTGCGCGTGGTGAGGGTGGCGCTCTGGACCCAACCCCAGACGGCGTCACCGGCGGCCGATGCCTGGGGCTCACCCCTGTCGAGGATGAGGGCGCCGGCGTCTCCGAGCCGGTTGGCCAGGGCGAGCTCTGCCGCAGCCTGCGCGCGAAACGCTCGGGCAATCGGCTCGCGGCCCCGCCCCGCGGTGACCCACGTCGTGACCACCATCGACGACGGCTGCGTCGCGCGCGTCAGCGTGATGGGGCAGCCAGTCTCGTCGTCGACGTGGACCTCGACAGTGACGTTGTCGTCGACGTCGTCATCCACGTTGCTGTCGCCGACCTCGTCGACCTCGACGGCGCACGGAGCATCCTCCCGAACACCGATCAGGTACCCGACGGCGCGGCCGGGGGTGCAGCCGCGCCCACCTCGATCCTTCTCTGTCACGACGAAGCCGCGGGCTGGGGCTGTCGCCTCGAGGAAGTCGACGGCGCGGCCGCACACGTCGAGCGACAACGCGCGGCCTCGACGGCCTGCGCAGGCGACTTCGACACGAATCAGCACCCTCTCGCCGTCGCGCTCCCGCTTGAGCGTCGCGGCGACGCCCGTTGCAGGGTCGGTCCAGGTCCAGACCGGTGACGCCGTCGCGGTGATCATCGGCTCACCCCGCGGGTGGCTGCCGTGGCCAGGTTCTTGGTCGGGCGGCTCATTGCGCAACCGCCTGAGAAACACCGCGCAGGAAAGCGTCGACGTCGTCGGTGTTGACGACGCGGCACCTCGAGCCCTCGGGCTTCGATGTCTTCAGCCGGTTGTCACGGATGAATGCCTTCCATGCCGACGGCGAGAAGATGGGGTAGCGGCGGGGGAGGTCGGCGGCGCGCAGCCAGCCGGTCGACGGGATCGCGCTCAGCCGAGCGGTGGCCCGCTCTGGCGAAGAGGAAGATGAAGACATCGCGGTGCACCTGTGGCGCTCGCGGTGGTCGAACCGCTCTTGGCGACCTGCCAGCGACGAAGGCTGGCCTTCCCCCTTTGGCCCGTGGGGAGGAGTTGACGGGGTTCCTCGCTGGCGAAACGAGTGGAAGCAAGCACCCCAAACCGCTGGGTGGAGACGCGGAAGCCGAGACGGTTTCTATCACGAGAAACGACGTCCGACAAGACCCAGGGGATACCCGCACGGACTCGCGCGGACCTTCCAACCAGCCCGTGCTCGGCTTGGTGTTTGTGGGGTTCCTGTTGTGACGCGCTCCGGCATTCCTGCGGAGGTTCCGCCACGAGGGGTTCGGCGTGTGTCGCCCAAAAGCCTGTGAGCGCAGGGTTCTGGGTTTCTGAACGCCTATAATCCGCGCCTCGACGTTCCCCGAGGGCAGCGGCTGCCCGGTCGGCCGGTCGGCGGCCGTGTTCGAAGCGTCGAGGTCGGCATGCGCGACCCTCAGAGCGGCCGGACCGTCCTCCTCATCCTCGAGGCCGCCGACACATTCATGGTCTACACGTCGACCGTCGCCGCGATGCAGGGCGAGTCGTTGCCCGTCGAGCGCGCGGCCGTGACGCTGGTCGAGGACTTTGACCCCGTCGGTTGAACAGGGCGCCGGCGGAAGAGCAGCGGCGTGCCCC
>JBKJNL010000914.1:0-9917 GCA_046593615.1 Myxococcota bacterium
TGGGCACGCCCACGAGGTCTGACGGCAACAGGTCGGCGGTGAACTGCACGCGCGAAAAGCCGACGCCGAGCACCCGGGCCAGCGCCCGCGCCAACGTCGTCTTGCCGACGCCGGGCACGTCTTCGAGCAGCAGGTGCCCGCGGGCCAGCACCGCCGACAGCGCCATGCGCACCGCGCCGGGGTTGCCGCGCACGACGCGCAGCACGCTGGCTTCGACGTCGAGAAAGAGCTGTCGGCTGACGGGCCCATCACGGTGGGCGGGGGCGGCGTCGGATCGTGCATCTGCCATTTGGTCAGAAGATGTAGCCCAACAGCACGTAGACCCGCACCGGCACGTTGCCGGTTGCCTCATCGAAGGGGGAATAGGCGACGTCGATGGCCAGCGGCCCGACGGGCAGCACGTAGCGCAGGCCCGCACCGACGGACACGGCGTAGCGACGGTCGACGAGGAACGCCGCGGTCTTGCCTTCGGCGAGGGCGGCCTGGTCGTCGGCGGCGAAGTTGAGGTCGTCGGTGCTGACGCCGATGTCAGTGAAGATCGCCGGCTTGAGCTCGCCGACAAACAGCTGCGGAATGAGCGAAAAGCGGACCTCGAAGTTGGCGACGGCGCCGAACAAGCCAGGGCGGATGCCGGTCTGGGCCTGCCCGCCGACGAGGTTCGGCTTCAGCGACTGGTCAAAGATCTGCGCCGGCGTGATGCCGATGGCGTTCTCGCCGACGCCGCGCACCGTGCGCTCGCCGCCCAGACGCAGCAGATCGTTCTGCATCAGCGCCCACTCGCAGGGCTCATCGGTAGGGCACAGGCGCTCGCCGTTTTTGCCGCGGGCCTCGCCGACGAAGCCCCAGCGCAGCCGCACGCCACCGGCAAAGGTCACTTTGTCGTCGAGGATCGAAAAGTAGCCTCGGGCCTGCGTGCCGAGCACCAGGTACGGCGCCAGGGCGAAAGGCACCGTGCGCACAAAGACTTCGGCGGCGCCGCCGGCCTTTGGGTCGAACGGGTTGTCGACGTTGGAGTAGGCGATGCGCGGCGTCAGCGCGATGACCGGCACCGGATCCGTCGTCGACAGCAGGTTGACCAGGCCGTCGACGCTGCTGAAGGCCTCGGGCGACAGCGGCGCGTAATAGGGGCCGTTGATGTCGAGCCAGTCGCCGCGCCCTTCGATGGCCGCGCCGATGGTCAGCTTGTCGTCGATCAACGGGTTGATGTTGGTCGCGCGCCAGTCGAGGGCCACCGACGAGCCGAGCGAGAAGAGGCGGCGGCGGGAGTCGGGGCGCTCCCACGACAACGCCACTTTCTGTCCCGCCGGCGTCGACGGCGCGGGCAGGAAGATGCCCGCCGGATCGTCTTTGTAGGAGACGGCGATGGGTGTGAACGACAGCGACAGGTCGGTGCCGAGCAGCCGTGGCCAGCGGATTTGCGTGCGGACCTGAGAGAAGCGACCGATGAACAGGCCGAGGTCCATCGACGCCGAGCCGTCGAACATCGTGCCGAACAGGTTCTTGTTGCGTCCCTCGAGGCGCAGCGAGAACAGCTGCTGCGTCGAGAAGCCCACCGACACGTCGATCGTGGTCGACGGCCGCTCTTCGACCGAAACGCGGACGTGGGCGGTTTCGCCGGCGATGTCTTCGTCGGGGGCGCCGACGACCGCGACGCCGGTTTCGGTGGCCGTCAACAGCTCGAGGTCGACGCGCGAGTAGAGGCCGGTGCGGCGCAGGCGCGAGACGCCCAGCGAGATCTTCTGCGGGTCGAGCTTGCTGCCCGGGGCCAGGTCGTCGATGCCCATCTCGCGCAACAGCACCTCGCGGCGGGTCTCGATGTTGCCCTCGACAAAGACCTCGCCCATGCGCAGGCGCCGGACATTCTTGGGCTTTGGTTGGGAGCGGGCCTCGCCGGTGGCGCCGAGGGGGAACACCGAGACGCGCACCAGCGCGCCGTGCTCGCCGAAGCCCAATTCGACGGCGCTCTCGACGGGCGGGTAGCCGTGGCCGGCGTAGACGGCTTCGACGCGGCGGGCGTCGGCGTCCATTTCGTCGGGCAGCAGCGGGTTGTCTTTGCAGTCGGTGCCCTCTTGCGGCTTGCGCTCCTCGAGCTGGGCGACCGCGTGCTGGCAGTGGGCGAGCACCGCGAGCACGTCTTTGGCCATGGCCGGATCGCCGCCAGCGAACAGGACGCGATCGATCAAGAAGCGCTCACCCTGATCGACGATGAAGACGACGTGGACCTTGCCCATCTCGTCGCGGGTGGCGTGAACGCGCACCTCGGCTTCGGGGTAGCCGCGGCTGCCAAAGAACGAGCGCAGCCGCAGCACGTCGTCGTCGAGGGCGGTCTTGCCGAGGAAGCCCGACGAGGTGAACGAGCGGGGGCGAGCGGCCAGCTCGACCTCGTCGAAGATCTCTTCCTCGGGGATGCTGCTGTTGCCGATGATGCGGACGTCGACGACGGGCACCGGGTCACCGGGCCGGATCGTGTAGTCGACGGCGACGTCGCCGCTGTCGTACTGCTGGAACACCAGCTCGATCTGGGGCGCGGGATAGCCGCGCTCGGCCATGTAGGCCTCGACCCGCTCCAGCGAGAGCTTGGCTTCGGCTTCGTCGACGGAGCCGGCTTCGTTGAAGGTCAGGCGCCCCTGCAGGGTGTCTTTGATGACCGTGGTGTCGTTGGCGGTCTCGACGGGGTTGTCGAACGTCGTCTGCCAGACGCGCCCGAGGGGCTCGAGAAAGGTCTCGCGAAAGAAGTTGGCCGTGCCCTCGAGGAAGCTCGGGTCGTCGACGATGGGCTGGTTGGCGTCTTCGAGATGGAAGCGCGTGACGACGTGGTTGCCGGCGATGACCTCGACGTCGAGGTCGACGCACAGCGGCGGCAGCGGCAGCTTCTCTTCTGACAGGATCTTCACGGTCTCGAGGCCGTGCAAGCAGCTCGCGTCGACGCCGGGCTTGCGCGAGCGCGGGTCGACGAACGTCGGCGTCACGCGCAGGCGGGCCTCGGGATAGCCCTTGTCGTGCAGGTCCTGCGTGTAGTGATCGATCGTGGCCTGCAGGCGGCGCTTGTTGAAGCAGCTGGTGAGGTTGCCGATGAAGACACCATCGAGGAGGCCTTCGCCGGTCAGGCACATCTTGCCGAAGCCATCGGTGAGCCGTTGTTGCGACAGGGGCCCGAAGCTCGTGATGTTGACCCGCCGCACCTTGACGAACGAGCCACCCAGCACGCGGATGACGACGTCGACGTCGTTGTCGCCGCTGTCGCCGTCGACGGCCAGGGTGTCGATGCGGACCTGGGCGCCGTAGTAGCCCTCGCGCTCCAGGAAATCCTCGATGCGCGTGCGCTGGCGGGCCACGCGGCTGCGGCCCGCGCTCTCGTCGTCGAGCGGCTCGCCTGAGCGCAGCAGCACGCGCTTCTTGAGATCGTTCTCGAGGATCGCCAGCGGCAGGCCGGTGTTGACGCCGTCGAGGCTCAAGACGTCGCGGGTCTCGACCAGCACCTGGCGCACGACGCGGGTGCGGCGCAGCGAGCAGGCCATGACGGCGCGGCCGGCGTCGATGTGCTCGGTGCGACAGATGGGCTTTCGGTAGCGCTGCAGGCGATCGAGCCGGTTGACGACGGCGTCGACGGTGGCGGCGTTGGCTGGCCGCAGCAGGATGTCCTTGAGGTATCCCTCGAGGCGCTCAAGCTCCCCTTCGTTGGGCGTCGAGAGCGTCAGCCGCAGCTCGGTGACGACGGGCGTGGCCTGCAGGTCATCGCTGGTCGGCGGCGGCGTCGGCTCGTCGACGTTCTTCACCTCGGGGGCAGGCGGCAAGACCACCGGCGCGTTGGTCAACGTCGGTGGCGCGTCGAACGTCGGCGTGCTCCCCGTCGTCTGGGGCCCTTGCTGGCCGGCCAACAGGAGCAGTGCTGCGAACAACACAGTCGTCATTCCTCGAACAGCCGGTACGAGAGGCGCAGGTCGGAGGCGGCGCCGAAGCGGCCCTCGGCGGAGATCGCCTTGCCGAGCGGCAGGTGGTCATAGAACAGGAGCCGCACCCGCAGGGCATCGGTGCCGTTGGTCGCCGTCGTCGTCGTCGTGGTCGCCGAATCGGTGGTGGTGAGGCCCTGCGACAGGAAGCCCTGTCCTTCGACGACCAGCCGCCGGCCGAGCTGCAGCTGCCAGCCCGAGACGACGTCGATGTTGGCGTCGAGGCCAAATTCATTGAGCGCGATCTGCTCGAGCTCGTCGGACACCGGGGCCGTCAGCTCGGCCCAGGCGGCCCGCGCCGCGACGTTGGCGCCGGTGCTGACGAAGCCGCCGTCGCCCGCCGGCACGGTGCCGAACAAGACATAGGCGAACAGCTCGGTGCGGCTCCATTGGCGGTTCGGGTCGGTGGCCACGAGGTCGAGCTGCATGAGGTCAAAGGTGCCGTCGAGCGTCAAGTCGATGGGCACTTCGACGTCGTTGCCGGCGGCGCCGGGTTGCAGCTCGGTGCGGGCCGCGACGTGCACGAGCGGGTCGATCGTGCCCTCGGGCGAGGTCGGAAACTGCACCTGCATCTCAAGAATCTCGAAGCGGGCCCGCGGAAAATCGACGGAGCCTTCTTCGACTTCGATGGCGCCATCGATGGCCGGCAGCTTCAACGAGCGCCCCAAGCGCAGCTCGCCGCGCAGGCTGGTGTCGACCGAAAAGGCGTTGATGCGGGCCTTGACCCGCACGTTCTGCATGCTGGCGTCGACGTTGAAGGTCAGGCCGCCGAGGCCAAAGGGCTGCAGCGTCTGCCACAGCGGCGTCGATGGCCGCGACGGCGCCTCCGACAACACGAAGTTCCGGATCTGGAAGTCCTTCTTGAACAAGCCGTCGCTGACCTCGATGCGGCCGCTCAACACCGGCGCTGGCGCGTCGCCGGTGAGCGCCAGGTCGAAGCTGCTCTCGGCGCGGCCGACGCTGGTGCGCACTTCGACGGCCGCGCCCGAGACGGCGAGGTCGAAGCGCTCGATCCAGGTCTCGACCTCGCTCTTGCTGGTGCGGGCAATCGCCGAGCCGCGCAGCTGCACGCGCCCCTCGCCAAAGGCTGCGCGCATCGGGCACAGGCCGCTGCGCGAAGAGCAAGGTGTGTCGAAGCTGACGACGATGCGGCGCGGGTCGACCACGTCGGGGGACACCGAGATCTGTCCCTCTTCAAAGATGAGCGGCTGGCCGAGCGAGCGCACCGTCAGTCGGGCGCCGGCCTGGGGGCGGACGGTGCCTTCGATGCGGACGCCGTCGTCGAATTTGCCGGCGATCTTGATGTGCGTGGCGGCGGTGCCGCTGGCGTTGGCGATCTCCGACGAGAACAGCTTGAGCACCGACAGGGCCAGCTCGCCGTCGACCGAGACGTCGATGTCGTCGGCGCCCACCGACGAGCCGGCGGCGATGACCAGGTCGACACCGTCGCGGGCGGTGACGAAGCGCGCCGGCGTTTCGCCGATGACCGCCCGACCGTTGGCGTAGGTGAGGTCGAACCGCTTGGCGATGCGCACCACCGGCGCGCCCGGCGGTCGCACGATCAAGTCGCGGATGGCGGCCGACACCGCCAACGTCGACGGCGGCGCTGGGCCTTTTTTGCCGCCCTTGCTGCCGTCCTTGATGATCGGCGCCGCGGCCTGCTCGTAGCGCAGGGCGATGCGCGCCCACGTCGACAAACCGACGTCTCTGGCGAGCAGCGCCGGCACCAGCTCTTCGATGCGGTCGGCGTCGACGGCGAAGTCGCCGAGCACGGCATAGGCGCCGGCGAGGGGTTGGATGCGGCCCGTGACCGCTCCCCACAGGCGATGGGGACCGCGGCAGCCGACGTCGACGCTGGTCGCCGTCGACGCCGACGGCCCCGTTCCAGACCCTGCTCCAGAGCCTGCCCCGGTCACGCTGTCGTCGACGGGAGCGGCCCGGCCCCCTGCATCGGGAAACGCGCAGAGCCTGGCGAGCAGCGCGCCGTCGTCGAGGCGCACGTCGAGAAACACCGGGCCGAAGGGGCGCAGGCGGTGCTTCTCGGGCAGCGTGGCGTCGGGGACCTCGGCCACCAGATCGGGGATGCGCAGCTTGATGACCGCGTCGAGGGCATCGATGGGGCCGCTGGCGACGACGCTGCCGCTGGCGAGGCCGACGAAGGGAACGATGGCGTCTTCGGGCAACCAGGGCCGCAGCTGCACGAGGTCGACGTCGCGCAGCTTGATGTCGGCGGCGATCACCTGGCGATCGATGGCGTAGCTGGCGCGCACGTCGTAGTGGCCGAGGTCCCACGTCGTCGACGCCGACGCCGACACCGACAGCGCCTTTTCGCCACCGGCCGGGTCGGGCGCGAGCCCCAGCGACACGCGGCCGTCGCCAAAGACGAAGTCCGCGACCTGCAGCTGCACCACCGCCAGGTCGGCGCGCAAGGTCGGCATGCGGACGTCGCCGTCGATGACGACCAGGCCCCGGGCCCGCCCGCGCAGCCGCGCGCTCTCGGCGTTCTTGATGTCGGCCAGGTCGAGCTCGTCGACGTTGACGACGCCGGTCATGCGCAGCGTGTTGAGATCGAGGCGCAGGGCGCTGCCGCTGGCGCGGGCGATGCCGCCCCGGATGTTGACGGTGTCGAACGTCAGCGCGTCCTTGGTGACGACGAACGAGACCTGGGCCTGACCGAGCAGCTCGTCGGCGACGACGAGGCGCGCTCCCGATGCGCGCACCAGCACCCGCGGCTCGCGGATGGGCCCGCGCAAGACGGCTTCGAGGTCGACGATGCCGGTGATGGGCAGGTCTTCGCCGTCGGGGGTCTTGATCAACGACAGGTCGCCGTTGTCGATGTGGAACGTGCCCGACGAGAACACCGCGTGCCGGCCGACACCCATGACGAGCGGCTGCGATTGGCTGAAGACGCCGCCGGCCACGATGGCGGTGCCGCGCTCGACGCGCACCTCTTTGGGAGTGACGCGCACGTGAGCGGCCAGGGTGTTGAACGGCGTCCCGTACGCGTCGCCATTTTTCATGGTGGCGTCGCCTTCGACGACGACGGCCTTGTAGGGGCCTTTGATGGTGCCTGCGAAGTGCGTGGCGCCGGTGTCGACTTCGGCGGGGATGGCCACGACCAATTCGCCGGGGTCGTCGCTGTCGGCGTCGACGGTCAGCGACAGCGATTCGCCCTTGATGTCGATGTCACCGCTGACGGCCGCGCGCAGGCCACCGAGGGGATCACCGATGATCGCTTTTTCGATGACCACGCGGGTCGGCGTGACCTTGACGCGCACGTCGCCGTCGATCTCCGACGGCAGGCGGATGTCGAACAGCTCGAGGCTGCGGCCGCCGATGTCGCCGTCGATGAGCAGCTCGGTTTCTTTGCCGGCGTGGCCGGTGACGCGCACGTGGCCCGACAACGAGCCGCGCAAGGTGGTGTCGAGCTTCGCGGGCGCCAGGGCGAGGGCCAGCGGGGCGCGGTCGACGCGCACGCGCAGATCGACCTGCACGTTGTCGCTCGGCTTGCTCGCCCCCTTCTTTGGAGTGCTTGGCGTGCTCGGCGTGTCGGTGGCGCTGATCGGCAGGGTGATGACGCCGGTGGCCCGCACCGTGCCCCGTCCGACCCGCGCCGAGGTGCCGTCGGCGACGACGACGCGGCTCTTGTCGATGACGGCGCGGGCGGTGCCGCCGTCGAGGACGTAGCCGTAGAGCTCGGTGCGGCTGTAGGTGCCGTTGATCGTGATCGCGGGGTTTTCGAACGGTCCATCGATGTTCACCTCGAGGGACGCGGCCGGGGTCGTGAAGTCGAGGGGGGCGAGGCGGTCGGGCCAGGCGCCGGCGGCGGACTCCACGCGGGCCCGGACCTGCAGGTTGCCGGCGTCTTTGACATTGATGCGACCGTTGGCCGTGAACGTCGCGCGCGGGCCCTTGCCGTCGACGCCACCGAGGACCGTGCCGCTGAGGCCGGTCACCTCGAGCTTGTCGGTGATGAGCTTGATGCGCTGGGCGGTGACGCGCCCCACTGGCACATCGAGGGCTTCGATCTTGACGCTGCCCGAGCCCACGCTCAGGCCGCCGGCGTCGACGACGACGACCTCGCGGCCGAGGTCGACGTCGAGGGTGGCGCGGCCGTTGATGTCATCGAACACCAGCGTGACGTTCTGGCCGTCGTTCAGGCGAAAGCCGCCGCCGCTGACGACGATCTCGTCGATGCGAAACGCGCCCGACGGCTTGGTGTCGTTGGGGTCGCTTTTCTTTCGCGGCGTGAACGCTTCAAGGAGGTTGAGCTTTCCGTCCTTGATCTCGAGGATGAGCTTGGGCTCGTCGATCTCCAGCTTGGAGATGGCGATCTCGCCCGACAGCAGCGCCGACAACGACACCGACGCCCGCGCGCGCTTGACCCGGGCCACCGGTCGTCCGCCGGGGGCGGTGACGATGACGTCTTCGAGGACGACGCCGGCGGGGGCTTCGAACGACACCGAGCGCGGCTCGATGCGCCCCATCAGCTGCTCGTTGACGAGCCGCAAGAACAAGCCGGCGGCCGAGCCGGAGAGCTGCGCGAGCCGCGTCGGTCGGGCTTCGTGCGCCGGATGCGGTGCAACACCTGATGGTGCGTCCGGCGCCCCACCGAGCACCGCGACGAGACCAAGGAGGGCCAGGACGCGCACGGCGCCGACTCTCGCAAGCCCTCGTCGTCGCTGCCAGCAATCTCGTGCCGGAATCGCCAGCGATCCCCGGGCGCTCTAGAAGGGCAGGAACAACGACGGAGCAGCGATGAAGGTTGGAGTCATCTTTGGTGGACGCAGCGTGGAGCACCTGGTCTCGGTGCGCTCGGCCAAGACCGTTCGCGACGGATTGCAACAGGCCGGCCACGACGTCGTCTGCGTCTACGTCGACGAAGCCGGCTGCTTCCACGACGGCGCCACGTCGGCGGCGGTGCTCGACGCGCAAAAGGCACTGCCATCCCGCTTCGCGGCGGCCCAGGCGCCCAGAGCAAAGCCGGCGTCGTCGTTGCACCACCTGACCGACGCCAACCTCGACGCGGTCTTTCCCATCACCCACGGCACCTACGGCGAAGACGGCATCCTCCAGGGCCTGCTCGAGATGTGCGACCTGCCCTACGTCGGCTGCAACACGACGGCGAGCGCGGTGGCGATGGACAAGCTGCTGTCGAAGCGCCTGTTCGCCGCCAGCGGCATCCCCGTGGTGCCCTATGCCGCCGTCACGCGCGGTGCCTTTGAGGCCCGCGGCCTCGACGACGTCAAGGGCTTCGTCGACGGCCAGGCGCTGCCGCTGTTCGTGAAGCCCTCGGTGGGCGGCTCGTCCGTCGGCTGCAGGAAGGTCAAGGCCCGCGCCGAGCTCAACGACGCCGTCGCCTTTGCCCTCGGCTTCGACGAGACGGCGCTCATCGAGCAGAACATCACAGCCCGCGAGGTCGAAATCGCCGTGCTCGGCGCCGACGCGTCGTCGATGAAGGCCTCGGTGCCCGGCGAGATCGTGCCCGGCGCCGACTTCTACGACTACGCCGACAAGTACCTGAAGAACGACGCCAGGCTCCTGGCGCCGGCGCCCGTCGACGCGGCCACGACAAAGGCGCTGCAGGTCGCGGCCATCGCCGCGATGGGCGCCATCGGCGGCCAGGGGCTGGCCCGCGTCGACTTCTTTCTCCTGCCCGACAACACGTTTTTCTTGAACGAAATCAACACGCTGCCGGGCTTCACCAATGTGTCGATGTATCCGCAGCTGTGGGGCCTCTCCGGCGTGCCGCTGCCGAAGCTGTGCGACACGCTGGTCACCCTGGCTGTCGAGCGGTCACGCCGCAAGGCGCACATCGACGAGCACCTGCGAGCCTTTGTGGCCAACGCCGCCCAGGGCAAGGCCTGAGCTCCCCTGACATGAAAAACGCGGCCCCTCGGCCGCGTTTTTCACATCCTGGAACCGCACCCGACGCGATCCGATTCTTCAACACAGCTCAGCCAGCAC
>JBKJNL010000299.1:0-2736 GCA_046593615.1 Myxococcota bacterium
CGCGCCGCCCTCGCCGAAGCCCGGCGCATGATGCCGAGCGAGGGTGACGACCCGCTGTTGCTGCGGGCGATCATCCTCGCCAACCGCGCCTTTGACGTCGCTGAAGCCCGCCGGGCCGCCGATCGCTTGCTGGCCCTGAACGAAGCCGGCGGCGGCGATGTCGTCGGCGCCTGGCTTGCTGAAGCCTCGTTCCGCGGCGCCGATCAAGCCGGCGCCGAGGCCGCGCTCAAGGCGATCGTCGACGCTGCCGCCGCGAACCGCGTGGCGGTTCCCGAGGCCCATCTCTTCTACGCGAAGTCGATCGCCTACCAGCCGGCGCGCAAGGCCGAGGCCTATGCCCAGGCCTTGAAAGCGCTCGACAAGATTCCCGGCGGTCCGCTGGTCGAGGAAGCAAAGCGGCTCGCGCTGCAGTTGAAGAAGAAACGCTGAGCGCGGCGCCGACGACGGCGTCGACGATGGCGTCGACGACAGCGTCGACACGACGTCGGAAAAGGAACCATGATCAGCTTCGTCGCCCTCTTTGCCGCGGTCGTCTTGATCGCCCGCAGCTTTCGCCGGCACGCCGGGCTCGCGCCGCGACCACGGCTGCTGCGTCGCCTCGCCGGCTCGAGCTTGGTGGCCGTCGCCGTCGTCGCCGCGCCCACGGGCTTGATCCTCTCGAAGACCATCGCCCGATCGCTGTTGCCCCTGGGCCTCTTGTGGCTGGCGGTGGTGTTCATCACCGTGCTGCGCCTCGTCGTCGACGATCGGCGAAACGCCATGAAGAGCGGCGCCCTCGCGCTGGCGCTCACGCTGCTCGGCAACGAGTGGATCGGGCAGGGCATGATGCAGCTGCTCGAGGCGCCGTTTCAGGGCGACCCGTTCGCTGAAGCCCCCCTCGACGCCGTCGTCGTCCTCGGAGGCGGCGCGCAGCAGGCCCCGCACCCCGGCTTCGAGCTCGGGCCCTCGGGCGATCGCATCTACCTCGGGGCCCGGCTCTATTTCGCCAGACGCACGCCGCTGCTGGTGACGACGGGGACGCCCATCGAGGGGTTCCAGGTTCCGTTCGACAGCCTCGAGGCGACGGCGAAGCTGTGGCGCGACATCGGCGTCCCCGACGAGGCGATCGTCAAGGTCACGGGCACGCGCACCACGGGCGAAGAGGCCCGGCAGGTGGCGCTGTTGATACGCGAGCGGGGCTGGCGCCGCGTGGGCCTGGTGACGTCGGCGTGGCACCTGCGGCGGGCCACGGGCCTGTTCGCCCGCGAGCTGCGGAGCAAAGGCCTCGCCGACGCCGTCGTCGTCGTGCCGCTCGCGGCAGATCACCGCGGCAGCCCGACCTGGGAGGGGCTCTACAGCCTGGTCCCCACGGGTAACGGCGCGTATTTGCAGCAGAAAGCGGCGTGGGAATGGATCGGCGCCGCCGTCGGTCGCTAGCCGCCCGCGGTTCGGCTGTCGCTCCGTTGGCGTTGCAAGCGGCATCCAAGACGTCGTCGACGTCGACGGCCCAGCGGTGTACCCGGAGCAGAATGTCGGTCTTGAAGGTCGCTGTCGTCGCCACAGCCGTCGCCGTCACCGCGATGTTGCTGGTTTCGTCGTCGTCGACCGCGGCCCAGGTCGTCGAGCACGATTACGTCGGCGCCGAGCGCTGCAAGTCGTGCCACGAGGCGGCGTACACCGCGTGGTCGAACAGCCCGCACGCCCGCGCCTACGAGGTGCTGTCGGCGACCGAGCGCAAAGATCCGCGCTGCCTCTCGTGCCACACCGCCGTCCCCGGCGACGTGCAGCAGGCCCTCGCCGGCGTGCAATGCGAGTCGTGCCACGGCGCTGGGCGCCACTACACGCCCGAGCACGTGATGCGCGATGCCGACCTCGCGGCCCTGCTCGGCCTGGTCGCCAAGGTCGAAGCGCCGGCCTGCATGCGCTGCCACACCGACAACGCGCCGTCGCTGTCGCCGTTCGACTTCGCCGGCAAGCGCCAGCTCATCAAACACTGGAACGAAGCGCCCGGCGCCGGTCCATCGCCCGCAGCCCGCCAGGAATCGCCATGACCGACCGGCTCCCGTCACAGCTCAGCATCTCGTCGACGACCGAGAGCCTGCGCGAGCTGCTCGACCCCGAAGGCGTCGCCGCCGACGTCAACACCGACAAGTCCTTGCCAGGCCGCATCTACGGCGCGCTGTGGGCCTTTATGTGCTCGCTGCCGCGGGCGATGGGCCTGCTGCTCATGCTCGGCGCCGCCTGCTTCGTCGGCATGTTCTTCGACCAGACGCTCTCGTACGAAGAGCACGCGGCCCAGTGGGCGCAGCACGCCTGGAAGCTGAAGCTCTTCACATTCCTCGAGATGAACGACGTGTTCGGCTCGTGGTGGTTCGTGCTGATCATCGCCTACCTGCTCATCTCGATCACGGCGTGCAGCGTCGAGCGCTTCCCGAAGATCTGGCTCGACGCGCTCTACCCGCGCAAGCACCTCGCCGACGACCAGCTCAAGGGCATCAAGCAGGTCTACACGGCGTCGATCACGCAGGCGCAGGTCGAAAAGGCCCGCTCCGTCGTCCGCGCCATCTTTGGCCGCCGCGTCGAAGTCGCCGACAAAGAAGACGGCTCCTACTTCTTCTTGGAACGTCATCGATTCGCGCGATTTGGCGTATACATCATCCACACGGGATTGGTGCTCATCTTTTCCGGCGGCATCCTGGTGAACTTCACCAAGATCGACGGGATGATGATGATCGCCGAGCAGAAGAACGCCCGGCT
>JBKJNL010000127.1:0-5098 GCA_046593615.1 Myxococcota bacterium
CGAAGGGCTCGTCAAAGACGACGACGGCGAGAGCGACGCCGACAAAGGGCGCGGCGCTGAAGTAGGCGCCGGTGCGGGCGGCGCCGAGGTGGCGCAGGCCCAACACAAAGAACGTGAGGCTCAAGCCGTAGCCGCCGAAGCCGACGACCCCGAGCAGCGCAGCCGTCGACGGCGGCGGCAATGGTTGGTCGAGCACGGCAGCGAGGGCGAGGTTGAACAACCCGGCGACGAAGCCCTTGAGCCCGGCCACCAGCAGCGGGTCGGCCGACGACGCGGCCTGCGTCAGGTTGTTGTCGACGGCCCAGGCGGCGCAGGCGCCGACGACGAACAGGGCGCCGACGTCGTAGGCGAAGCCGCCGGAGGCATCGACGGAGAGGACGACGCCACCGGCGACGATGGCGATCATGCCGATGAGCACGCGGCGGTCGACGTTCTCTTTGAAGACGACCCAGGCAATGACCGCGGTGAGCACACCCTCGAGATTCAGCAGCAGCGACGACGTCGACGCCGCCGTGGCCCGCAGCCCGAGCAGCAGCAGCGCTGGGGCAACGACGCCACCAGCGACGATGGCGCCGGCGAAGCGCAGCCGCGCCGCCTTTGGCAACGGTGCGATCCCCTGGCCGCGCAGCCGCTTGACGAGCAAGAGCAGCAACAGCCCGACGCCCGAGCCCAGGTAGAGCAAGGCAGCACCGGCGTTGGCGCCGACGCCGACCGACAGCGTCTTCACGAGCGGCGTGCTCGCGCCAAAGAGCAGCGCCGCGAGCAGCGCCGATCCGACACCGACGTGGCGGCGGGTCGGCGCCGGCGGGTGTCCCTCAGCGCTGTGATCCATGGGCCACTCCGAAGCGCAGGAAGAGCGCCGGCAAGACAAACATGTTCAGCGCCGTCGACGACAGCAAGCCCCCGAGGATGACGATGCCCATGGGCGCCTGGATCTCGTTGCCGGCTTCGTCGGCGGCGAGCACCAGGGGCACGAGCGCGAGACCCGCGCACAGCGCCGTCATCAGCACGGGCGCGAGACGTTCGGCGGAGCCCCGGCGCACCGCTTCGGCGCGCTCGAGGCCGTCGTTCATCAAGTGCTCGTAGTGCGTGACCAACAGGATGCCGTTTCTGGTGGCGATGCCAAACAGCGTGACAAAGCCGACCAGCGCCGGCGTCGACACCGACCCCGACGTCACGGCCACGGCAAAGACGCCACCGATGAGCGCGAGCGGCAGGTTCACGAGCGTCAGCAGCGCGTTGCGCGCCGAGCGGTAGGCGAGGGTCAACAGCGAAAAGACCGCGAGCACCGCGAGCAGCGAGAGGCCGCTGATGGTCCGGGCCGCTTCCGCGGCGCTCTCGAACTGTCCGCCGTAGACCACGAAGTAGCCTTCGGGCAGCCGCACGTTTGCAGCGACGCCGCGCTGGATGTCGGCGACGACGGCGGCGAGGTCGCGACCGGCGACGTTGGCCTGCACCACCATCTTTCGCTGCACCGCCTCGCGCACGATGGTGTTCGGGCCCGAGGCGCGCGTGACCGAGGCCAGCGCGCGCAGCGGCACGCTCGCGCCCGGTCGCCCTTCGAGCGCCGGGGTCTCGATGCGAAGGTCTCTGACGTCGTCTACGTCCTGTCGCTCCGGGCGATCGATCTTGACGACGACGTCGATGACGCGCTGGTCTTCGACCAGGCTCGAGACGACGGCGCCGGCGAGACGCTCTTCGACCGCTTCGGCGAGCGCGCCGCTCGTCAGGCCGGCGCGGGCGAGGGCGGCGGGGTCACCGCGCACCACGATCTGGGGGATGTCGGACTGTTGCTCGAGCGAGACGTCGACCGCGCCCTCGACCTTCTCGGTCACCGCCTTGACCTGCTCAGCGACGTCGCGCAGCTGGACGAGGTCGTCGCCAAAGATCTTGATGGCGATCGCCGCCCGCGTGCCCGACAGCAGGTGGTCGATGCGGTGCGAGAGCGGCTGGCCAATGGTGACGACGATGCCCGAGACGCGCGCGAGCTCTTTGCGCAGCTCGGTCATCAGCTCGTCTTTCGAGCGCTTGCTCTTGCTGAAGTCGAGGCCGACGTCGATCTCGGCGGCGTTCACGTCCTGGGCGTGCTCGTCGAGCTCGGCGCGGCCCGTGCGTCGCGTGGTGCTCGTCACTTCTGGAAAGGCCAACATCGCCTGTTCGACGCGACGGCCCAGCCGATCGGAGAGCGGCAGCGAGGTGCCCGGCAGGGTGATGGCGTTCACCGTCAGGCTGCCTTCGTTGAAGTCGGGCAGAAACGAGCGACCCAGGAAGGGGACAGCGGCGCCGGCGCCGACGACGGCGGCGATGACGACGACGGCGACAACGCGGCCGTGGGCAAGGGTCTTGTCGAGCGCGGGCGCGTACCAGCCCTTGAGGCGCTGCATCACCCGGCCTTCGCCGTGGGCCATGGCGCCTTCTCGGGTGAGCAACCAGGCACACATCGCTGGCGTCAACGTCATGGCGACGACGAGCGAGGCCACCAGCGCGACGATGAACGCGAAGCCGAGGGGCTGCAGCATGCGTCCTTCGAGACCAGTGAGAAAGAACAGCGGCAAAAAGACCACGACGATGATGACCGTCGCAAAGACGATGCTGCGGCGGACCTCGACCGAGGCGCTGTAGACGACGTCGACGAGGGCGACGCGCTCTGCTGCTGGTTTCGCTCGCTCTTCGCGCAGCCGTCGCAGCACGTTTTCGACGTCGATGATGGCGTCGTCGACCAGGGCGCCGATGGCGATGGTGAGGCCGCCGATGGTCATGGTGTTCAGCGTGGTGCCGAGCGCCTTGAGGGCCAGCACCGCGACGACCAGCGACACCGGCAGCGCGGCCAACGAGATGAAGGTCGCGCGCCCGTTGGCGAGGAACAGCAGGATGATGATCGCCACCAGGATCGCGCCGTCGCGCAACGCCTTTGCGACGTTGGCGACGGCGGAGCGGATGAAGCTCTCTTGGCGGAAGAGCTCCTTGTGGATCACGAGCCCCTTCGGCAGCGACGGCTGCAGCAGGTCGAGCACGCGATCGAGCTCGCTGGTCAGCGCCAGGGTGTTCGCCGACGGCTGCTTCAAGACGGCAAAGACGACGGCAGGAGCGCCGTTGACCGAGCCTTCGCCGCGCTTGGTCTTGGGTCCGTAGCGCACGTCGCCGAGGCTCTTCACGAGGATCGGCTGGCCGCCGCGCACGGCGACCACGGCGTTGCCGAGGGCTTCGAGGTCGGGGGCTCGGCCGATGGCGCGCACCAGCAGCTCCTGGTTGCCGTCCTGCACGAAGCCACCCGACGCGTTCTGGCTGGTGCTGCGCAGCGCGTGGGCGACGTCGTCGAACGAGAGGCCATAGGCGACGAGCGACTCGGGCCGCAGCAGCACCTGGGCTTGCCGCACGTCGCCGCCGATGGGGATCACCTGCGAGACGCCAGCCACCGACAACAGGCGGCGGCGGATGACGTGGTCGGCGATGGTGCGGGCCTCGAGGCGTTGGGCGATGACGCCGGCGTCGTCGGTGGCGCGGTGGGCGTCGTCGAACGAGACCGCCAGAAACAGGATCTCACCCATCACCGACGACGTCGGAGCCACCTGCGGCGGCGGCACATCGGCGGGCAGCTGCGGCGCTGCCAGCTGCAGCTTCTCGTTGGCCGTCTGGCGGGCCTGCCAGAGCGGCACGCTCCAATCGAACTCGACCCAGACGATCGAGATGCCGACGCCCGACGCCGAGCGCACGCGCCGCACGCCCGAGCTGCCGTTCATCGCCGTCTCGATGGGAAAAGTGACGAGCGTCTCGACCTCTTCGGGCGCGAGGCCGTGGGCCTCGGTGACGATGGTGACCGTGGGCGCGGTCAGGTCGGGAAAGACATCGACGGGCATGTCGCGGGCGACAAACACGCCGACGACGACGAGGACGAGGCTGGCGACGATGACCAGCACGCGGTTGTCGATGGACCAGCGGATGAGGTGGTTCATGATCGGGCCTCAGTGCTGGTGGCCGTGGGCGGGGATGCCCCCGGCGTTGGCGAGCTTGATCTCAAAGGCGCCGCGGCTGACGACACGTTCGCCCTCGCTGACGCCGCTGAGGATTTGCACCTGGCCATCGGCGCGCACGCCGGTCTTCACCCGCCGCAGGTAGAAGGCTTCGCCGCTCTCCATCACGTAGACGACGCTCTTGCCGTCGTCGTCGAGCACGGCTTCTTCGGGGACGGCAACGCCGGCGATGGTGTCGCCGGTGAAGAGCAGCACCGAGGCAAACATGCCCGGCTTCAGCGCCGCGTCGTTGTTGTCGAGCTCGAAGATCACGGGGACGGTGCGCGACAGCGGGTCGATGGCCGCGCCCACGGCGATCCGTTTGCCGTCGGGGGGTCCGACCATGAAGGGTTTGTCGAAGCCGCGCACGGTGAACGACGCCGCGGTGCTGGCGCTCGCCTTTGCCACGTCGATCTCGGGCACGGCCACCTGCAGCCAGACGCGGTCGGCGTTGACGACGATCGCCAGGCGCTGGCCGGCGTCGACGACAGCGCCCGGCAGCACGTCGGCAAAGGCGATGGTGCCATCGAGGGGCGAGCGCAGGTCGATGGCGGTGCCGCCAGCGCCGCCCTGACCGCCGAGCATCGACAGGCGACGGGTGGCGGCGTCGACGCGGGCGCCGCCGACGGCGATGGCGACCTCGGCGGCGTCGGCCTGCTTCTGCGACAACGCGCCCGACGCCAGCAGCTCTTTGGCGCGCGCGCCGTCTCGTTGCTTCAAGCCGAGGTCGGCGCGGGCTTCGGCCAGCTCAAGCTCGACAGAGGCCGGGTCGCCCTGCGACGACGACAGGGGCACCAGCGAGAACAGCGTCTGCCCGCGCCGCACGACCTGACCCACGTGGGGGACAGCGCCACCATTGCTGTTGCTGTTGCTGTTGCCGTTGATGACGACGCGAGCGGCGGCCGGCGCCGACAAAACCGCCGCCTGCCCGGCCACCGGCTGAATCTCCCCCGTGGCCGCAATCCCACCACGCAGCACGCGCTTTTCGGCCAGCGCCGTCGCGTAGGTCGTCTTCCACATCGCCTCTTTGAAGTAGGGGTAGGACTTTTCGCCGGGCGCCTCTTCGGCCTGGGCGGCCTGGGCGGCCT
>JBKJNL010000320.1:0-2572 GCA_046593615.1 Myxococcota bacterium
CCCTTGAGCGCGCGAAATTTCTTGCGGACCAGATGCTCGGGCGACACCGCCCTCGTAGATCACGGGATCAACGGAAAGTCGATCGGTCAGATCGACTTGTTCATCCGAGGGCCCTTACCGGCGTCCACCCGCTCTTCGCTGGCAAGTGCGAGAGCGACGACGACTGCGAGGAGCTCTGTGACGTCGACGCCGGGGTGTGCCGCGCGGCGGACACGCAGCAGCCCTGTGGCCAGGACGCCGATTGCGACGACAGCGCTCCGCTGTGCTTCGCTGGCTTCTGCACCGAGCCGGACTGCTCGAGCAACGAGGACTGCCCCAATCTGGGCGAGCGCTGCGGCTCGAACGGCGCGTGCGTCTTCGACGCGCCATCGAGGTGTCAGACCGCTGACTTCGCACCGTTCGGAGGCGATCTGCTGACCGGCCGGGCGATCTACGCCGACGTGGGCATCAACGAAGGCAAGTGTCCGACGCCGGGGCAGCAGCACCTCTATGAGCTCTCTCTCGACGTCGTCGGCAACTTTGCCGCACTGCCCGATGTCTTCGTCACCATCCAGAGCCAAGGCTTGAGCGGCTGCCCCGGCACGGTCTCGACCTTCAACATCGGCGGCGGTTCGACGCTCGTGGCCTGCGACATCTGTGTTGGCGACACCGACACCGTCACCGCCGTCGGCATCCAGGTGCGGGACAACGACGGCCTCTACTCCGACGCCGTCTGCGCCACCTTCTTCCAGGAGTGAACTTCCGCCGAGCGTGGGCGCGCGCCGACAACGAAAAATCGGCATGCGGGACGGCGGGGTCTACCCGCCGTTCCCGGCGTCACCCGCGGTGCCTGGGTCGTCATCGTCATCGTCGATTGCCACCGCACCCCTCTCATGATCAGACCGGACAAGCTGATTTCCCGCATCCGGCTCCCCGCCAAGGTCGCAGCGACGAGCAGGACAACCTGGGAAGCTTTCGCTCTCGACGGGCCGACCAAGGTCGCCCCGTCGAGCACGGCGAACACGGGCACTTGCGCAAAGCTCGCCCGCCGCTGTCGCGTCGAGCGAGACATTTCTCGAGTAGGCCCCCCTCGTCGCCGAGGGGGGCCTCTCACAGAACCGGACTCGTGGGTCACACATCCGGCTCTTCGGGAACGTCGCTGTGGGCAGAACCAAATCCGCTTCGACGACGACGGCCTTGCGGCCCCAACTCATGAGAGAGGCAACAACAGCTGTGCCCCCTTCACGATGTCTGCTTGGTGGCGGCGAGACCAGGCGTCGGCCAGGTTGAACAGCCCGTGCTGCGCGAACCACTTGTTCGACAGCGCTTGCTGCACCGCTGGCGTCTTGCTCAGTTTCCACGTCGACGAGTGCCCGTTCCAGAGCGTTCTCGCCGCCGTCTTTACCTTCACACCGAGGCGACGCAGGTGGCGATAGATGTGGCGCTTGTAGCCCCACTGACGGACCTGCAACGCACGCAGGCGACGCCGCATGTGCGCGTCGCGCTCGTGCAGTTGGTAGCGCTCCCGCTTGCTCACGATCCCGAAGAAGCCGAACCAGCCCACAAGGTAGCGGTTGAGCCGCCGGATGCAGGCCTCGAGTCCCTGACCCCAATTGCGCGGGGTCAGCTCGCGAATTCGCTCGTCGATGCGGTCCAGGCTCCGCTTCGACAACAGCACCTCCACGTCGCCGTCGACGCCGTGGCGGAGACGGAAGCCGAGGAAGTGCCGATCTTCGGGTTTCGCCACAGCGCTCTTCGTCCCATTCACCTTCAGCCGCAGGCGCTGCTCGATGAACTGAACGACACCGGCCATCACGCGATGGGCGGCGCGCTCGCTGCCGACGTAGATGTTGCAGTCGTCGGCGTAGCGCACGAACGCGAGGCCGCGCCTGGCCAGCTCCCAATCGAGCTCGTCCAGCACGATGTTCGAGAGCAACGGCGAGAGAGGACCACCCTGCGGCGTCCCCTCCGTCGTCGTCACGATCACCCCGTCGGGCATCACCACCCCCGCCGTGAGCATCCGCCGGATCAGCTTGAGGACGCCTTTGTCGTCGATGCGCGCGGCGAGCCGCGCCATCAGCCGATCGTGGTTCACCCGATCGAAGAACTTCTCCAGATCGAGGTCCACGACGTACTCCGCGCCTTCCAGAAGGAGCTCGCGGGCTCGCGCGATCGCCGTGTGGCAGCTGCGGTTCGGGCGAAAGCCATGGCTGCCGTCGTGAAACGTCGGCTCGAAGTGCGGGCTGAGCACCTGGTGCACAGCCTGTTGCACGACGCGGTCGACGACATTCGGGATGCCAAGGCCTCGCTCACTGCCACCGCTCTTGGGGATCCACACGCGTCGGACGAGTCCGGGCTGGTAGCTCCCGTCGAGCAGCGCCTGGCGTAGACCAGCGATGACGGCGTCGAGGTTCTTGGCCACCTCGGCGACGCTCTTGCGGTCGACGCCAGCGGCGCCGTCGTTGTCGGCAACGCGCTCGAACGCGCGTCGCAGATTCACCTCATCCCGATACGCCCTTGAAGGTCGATCACCGATGGATCACCTGAGAGCGATGGCTCTACCCATCGCTCTCGCTCCCCACCTGACCACTGC
>JBKJNL010000266.1:0-4637 GCA_046593615.1 Myxococcota bacterium
CGACGTGGACGAGCTCGCGCACGTTGCCCGGCCAGCGGTGGGCCTGCAGCGCGAGCAGCGCGCCGGGGTCCCAATCCCTGGGCGGCAGATCGTTCTCGATGCAGCTCTTCTCGAGGATGAAGCGGGCCAGCTCGGGGATGTCTTCGGTGCGCTCACGCAACGGTGGAACATGTAGCGGCACAACATTCAGTCGATAAAACAGGTCTTCTCGAAAGGTGCCCTTGTTGACCTCGTCGACGAGGTTGCGGTTGGTGGCAGCGACGACGCGCACGTCGACCTTGACCGTGCCCGAGCCGCCGACCCGCTCGATCTCGCCCTCTTGCAAGACGCGCAGCAGCTTGGCCTGCGTCGCCAGCGGCAGCTCGCCGATCTCGTCGAGAAACAAGGTGCCGCCGTCGGCGCGCTCGAAGCGACCGAGGTGGCGCTTGTCGGCGCCGGTGAACGCTCCCTTCTCGTGGCCGAACAGCTCGGTCTCAACGAGCGTCTCGTTCATGGCCGCGCAATTGAGCTTGACGAACGGGCCGGGGGCGCGCCGAGAGAGATCATGAATGGCCTTTGCGACCAGCTCTTTACCCACACCTGATTCGCCGGTGATGAGCACCCGCACTTTGGTGGGCGCGGCCCGGCGCACGGCCTCGAGCACGGCGGTGAGGGCCTTGCTGGTGCCGACCATGCCGCTGCGCTTCTCGACGGTCTTGGTCAGGGCGCCGACGCGGCTGTCGAGGCTCGACAGCTTGAGGGCGTTCTTCACCGTCAGCAGCAGCCGCTCCATCTCGACGGGCTTCTCGAGGAAATCGAGGGCCCCGAGCCGCGTGGCGCGAATGGCGGCGTCGACGGTGCCGTGGCCCGACATCATCACCACCGACGGCGGCGGCACATCGGGGTTTTGCGGCAGGGCCTTCAAGCGCTCGAGCACGGCCAGGCCGTCGATGTCGGGGAGCTTCAGATCGAGCAGCACCAGCTCGGGCAGGAAGCTCTTCACCCTGGCGATGCCGGCCTCGCCGGATTCGGCGGCCTCGACGACGAAGCCTTCGAGGTCGAGGGCCCGCGCCAGCGTGGTGCGGATGTTTTTTTCGTCGTCGATGATGAGGATGCGGTGGCTCATGGGGGCTCCGAAGCAACAGCCGGTGACGTCGTCGACATTCCATCGTGAGCGAAGCGCAGCGGAACTCCCGCCGCCTGAACAGGCCCCGCTGCCTGCCAAAGACGCGGGCAAAAAAAGACGGCGTTCGAGTGAACGCCGTCTGCTGGTGCCCAAGACAGGAATCGAACCTGCACCGAGTTGCCCCGACTAGGACCTGAACCTAGCGCGTCTACCAATTCCGCCACCTGGGCAGGTGCCCGGCATTTATGCGAGATGCCCGCAGCGTCGTCAAGGGTCTCGTTGTGCGCCCGTTCAAGGGCTGGACGGGGCGACGGCCAGCGGAGCCGCCGGACGCGGCAGCAAGGCCGTCAGGACGTCGTCACCGGCGAAAGCGTCGTCGACCACGACGAAGCCGTCGAAGCGCGCCGGCTCGAGGTGCTTCGAACCCGGCACCTTGCGGATGACGATCGCCTGGACGCGCTCGGGGTGCCGCGTGCGCAGGGTCCGGTAGATCTCGGGGTCGCGCTCACCGCTGTCGCCGACCAGGATGAACGTCATCTTCGGGAACGCCGTGAAGATCTTTTCAATGCGGCCGAGCTTGTATTCGTCGTGGGCGAACAGCTTGTCGTCGCCGAGGTTCTTCAAGACGATGGGGCCGCCGGGGTAGCCGTTGTCGTCGAGGAACTGCCGCAGGCGCACGTACAGGTTCTGCGGCGAGCCCGAGACGTAGAAGAAAGCCGCGAGGCCTGCTCGGTGGGCCGCCTGGTAGTTCTTTGCGGCTCCCGGCACGGCGTCGAGCTGGGTCGCGTTCTTCAGCATCACCTCGGCCATCATGCGGCGCTTGTCGGTGACGAACGTCGACAGCACCGTGTCGTCGACGTCGGAGATCAAGCCGACCACCTCGACGTCGGGGTGCACGTAGACCTTGCCGCGGCCTTCGCCGATCCAGGGCGCGGGTCCGGTGACCGTCACCACGGCGGGCGTGATGCCCAGCGGCAGGCGCTCGACCTCGGGCAGGTTCTTCACCACGACCTCGAACATGCCGTCGCCGTCGGTGGTGGCCGAGAGCGTGCGGCCGGCGATGGCGACGGTGACGGTGGCGCCGACGACCTCATCGGACTCCAGCGCCTTCAGGTTCTCGATGAAGTTGGCGCCGGCCTGGGCATCCTTCCTGGGCGCCGGGCCGGGCTGGTCTTCGAGGACGCGCCCGGTCAGGCGGAAGCCCGTCGGCGTGCCCCAGCCGTCGTAGACGACGACGACGGCCTTTTTCGCCTTTTTGCCGTCCTGGTCGGCGAGCACCCGCGGCGAGACCGCGAACAGGCCGACGACAAAAGCGAGACCGAGCTGCAGCAGCTGACGCATCGTCCGAGCTTGCACAAAAGGAAGAGCCCCCGTGAGGGGGCTCTTTCCAGTCAGCAGGGCGAGCTCAACCCGCGGCCGGCGTCACGCAGATGCCCCAGCACTCCTGGGTGCAAGGCTGGTCGGGCACGCAGGACGGGTTGGCGTCGCAGCGCTCGATGCCTGCGTTGCACTGGTCGCCCGCGGCGCAGTCGTTGGCGGAGGCGCACGGCGTCGTCGGCTCGGGGGTCACGCAGACCGCGGTGCCGTCGGCGGCGACTTCGCAGACGCCGGACTCGCAGCGCACGAGAGCGCAGGGGTCTTGGCTGATCGGCTGGCAGGTTCCCTGGGGCGCCGGGGCCGGGCGGGCCGGGCAGTTGTTGGGGTCGGTGCACTCCGGCGGCGGGGGCGGCGGGGCGAAGCCGTCGGCGAACACACACTGCTCTTCGGCGGCGCAGTCGGTGTCGGCGAAGCAGGCCGGGTCGGTGGTGGGGGTCACGCAGCGGCCGACGAGGATGGGATCGCAGGGGTGGCAGACCTGTTGGCCATCGATGATCTCGCAGGGGTTCTCGCAGCCTTCGGGACCGAACTCGCAGACCTGGCCTTCGGCGCAGGTGCTGCTGTCGGCGCACTCGGCCTGCTGGACGTCGACGCAGCTGCCTTGCGGGGCCGGGCAGTCGCAGGGGAGGCAGCCGCCCATGCCGTCGTCGATGCACACGGCGGGGCAGGCGCAGCCGTCGTTGAACTGGCACTGCTGGCCCGCGGCGCAGTCGGCGTCGGTCGAGCAGCTGGGCGTCGCGGCGTCGACGCAGGTGCCGGCGGCGGGACAGTCGCAGGGCAGGCAGCCGCCGGCGCCGTCGTCGATGCAAGAGCGATCGCAGATGCAGCCGTCGGTGTTGTTCAGCTGGCAGACCTGACCGGCGCCGCAGTCGACGTCGGCGTTGCAGCTCGCGCTCACGGCGACGCACACGCCTTCGGCCGGCGGCGGCGGGGCGACGGGCTCGTCGCAGAGGTTGTCGCCGTTTTGGTCGACGCACTCGACGGGGGGCAGCGCGCGCTCACCGGAGCCGAACGAGCAGACCTGGTCGACGCCGCAGTCTGCATCGCTGGTGCAGGCGCGGTCGACGCACACGCCGGCCGGCGGGGCGATGTCGCCGCCGTCGCACACGCCGTCGCCGTTTTCGTCGAAGCAGGGGCGCTCGGCGACGCCGCCGTTGGCGTCGAACGAACAGACCTGGGCGCGGCCGCAGTCGAGGTCGGAGCTGCAGGCGACGCTGTCGGGGACGCACTTGGCCACCACGAGACAGATGTCGCAGTTGGGGCAGCCCGGGTCGGACTCGCAGGTGATCACGCAGCTGGCGCCGGCGCCGCACTCGCCGCCACCTTCGGTGCAGGCCGCGTCGTCGACGCAGACGCCGCCGGCGATGACCAGGCCGCCGGGAGCGGCGGGAGCCGGCTCACAGTGGCGTCCTTCGCCGCACTCGCCGTCGACGAAGAAGCAGACGACGACTTCGTCCTGCACGCACAGGCCCGAGGGAGCGATCACATCGCCGGCGTCGTCGGGGGGCGCGGGGGCGGGCTCGTTGCCGCCGGCGCCGCCGTCGACCGCGCCGTCGAAGCTGCAGTGGAAGCCGGCACCGCACTCGGCGTCGGAGAAGCACTCGGTGGCGATCTGCTGGCAGAAGCCCTGGCTCTCGCAAGCGATGGGGTCTTCGGCGGCACCGTCATCGGGACGGCCGGGAGCGGCGCCGCCGTCGGCGCAGCCGGTGAAGACGCAGACGGAGCCGCGGCCGCATTCGGCGTCGTCGGAGCATTCTTGTTCGCAGCTCCACTGGCAGGTCTGGGGGTCGAGCTGCGCGTTCGCGCACTCGGGACCGGGGCCGGCTTCGTCGAGGTCGCAGGCGGGCTCGCCGTTGCATTCGCAGATGGCGCAGCCGTCGGCGGCGAGCACGTTGCCGTTTTCACACGACAAGCTCGGACAGATGGCGCCGAGGTCGGGGCATTGGGTTTCGCCCTCGCCTTCGTTGGCGCCGTCGTTGCCGCCGATGACGATGTTGCAGCCGGCGGTGACGGCGGCGAACGCGAAGAGGGCGGTCAGGGGCAGCGCTCTCAAGACAGGGGTGGCGACGCGCATGGGCAGGCTCCTTGGGAATGACGGTCGGCGGTGGACGCGCAGACGACGAACACAGCGCTGTTAATCATTGTTCGTGCCAGC
>JBKJNL010000752.1:0-3790 GCA_046593615.1 Myxococcota bacterium
ACTGCTTGCGCAGGGCGTCGATGCCGCCGTCGCTGAAGGTGTCGCTGGCCTCGTCGTAGTCGCGGAACGGAAAGCGCCCGCGCAGCTCTTTGATGCCGACCTCGTCGCCGTAGGTGATCATCGGCACGCCGGGCAGCGTGAGCAGCACCGGCGAGACCGCGCGCAACCGACGGAGGTCGCCGCCGGCGGTGAGCAGGAAGCGGTCTTCGTCCTGGTTGTCGATGTAGCGCATGTGCAGCACGTCTTCGGCGCGGATGCTGCTGCGGGCGCGCTCGCTCTGGGCGCGCTCGGTGAACCGCGTGGCCTCTTCGAGGTTGCCGTCGACAGCGTCGAAGCTGCCGCCGTTGGCATAGGCGTCGACGAGGAAGTGGTAGGTGTTCGAGTCGTAGGCGAGGTCAAAGGCGTCGTCGAAGTACTCCTGCTGCGGCGGCAACAGCTCGGCGAGCATGATGGCTTCGGGCGAGCGGGCCTTGACCTGGCGGCGCACGAGCTTCCAGAACGACGGCGGCGAGAAGCCGGCGATGTCGCAGCGCAGGCCTTCGATGCCGCGGTCGAAGTGCCAGTCGACGACGTCGAGCAGCGTCTGGCGCACCATGGGGTTGTTCTGGTTGTTGTCGGGCAGGCCGGCGAAGCCAAAGGCGAAGCGGTAGCTGCCGACCTCGCCGGGTGAGCTCACGCAGTTCTTGCTGCCGAGGTCGTAGCGCGTGTTGACGGGGCAGAACGAGTACCAGTCGCGCAGCGGCGAGGTCGGGTTCTGGCGCGTGGCCTTCAAGAACGGATGGTTGTCGGCGGTGTGGTTGGCGACGTAGTCCATGAGGATCTCGAGCCCGAAGCCCTTGGCCACTTCGATCAACAGCTCGAGCTCTTCAGCGGTGCCGTAGTCCTCTTCAACGCCGAAGTAGCCGCTGGCGGCGTAGCCGTGTGAGGTGGGGCCCGGGGCCAGCGGCATCAACCAGATCGAGGTGACGCCGAGGTCGGCGATGTACTCGAGCTTGTCGATCATGCCGGCGAGGTCGCCTTCGCCGTCGCCGTCGGCGTCGACGAATTCGCGGACGAAGCCCAGGTACAAGACCTTTTCCGCCTTCCACGACTGCGGCGGCCGCGCGAAGTCGAAGCCACGAACGTTGTTCCCACCATTCGAAGAAGCGTCGACGACGATCATGGCCGTGGCCGGGTACGAGTCGCTGACCGACAGGTGCACGAGATAGGCGCCGGGCGTCGTCGGCTTGGCGAACGAGGCCACGCCGCCCTGCACGTCGAGCGTGAGCGGCGCCGGGTTGTCTTCGTCGGCGACGAAAAAGAAGTTGCCGCCAGACGGCTCAGAGAGCGTGCCGTCGACGCGCACGGTGTTGCCATCAACAACGACTTCGACGCGGGCGCGGGCGCCGGTGTTGAACGCCGGCACGACGTGAACGGTGACGGTGTCTTCGGCCGAGGTCGCGCCGCCGAAGTCGGTGACGGTGAGCCCCAGGCGGTAGGTGCCCGCCGTCGACGTCGAGAAGCGGGGCATGGCACCCAGGTCGCCGCGCAGGCAGGCGTCGCCGCGCGGGTTGCCGCTCTCGTCGATCAACGGTCGGCCGTCGCCCTGGCGCGGAATGAATTCTTCGTCGACGCAGCGCAGCGATGGGCTGGCGCCGCCGGGCTGATCGATGACGCGCCAGGCGTAGCCGGTGAAGCCGATGACGTCGGGGTCTTCGCTGAGGCTGCCGTCGACGACGACCTCCTGGTTGACCTCGGTGAACAGCGTGACGCCGGCGTGGGCGACGGGGGGTTGGTTCTGCCGGTTGATGAGCAGGCCCGTCTCGAAGCGGTCGGCCGCCAGGCCCTGGTCGTTGGCGACGTCAAAGAAGACGCGGTGGAAGCCCTCGGGCGGGTCGTTGAACGTCGCCCGCAGCGTGCCCCCGCTGGCCGACGCCGTGAGCGTGGCGCCGGCGATGGGCGTGAGCACGGGCGGCGGCACGTCGAGGCTCGGCGCGTAGCGCAGCTCGGTGGGCTCTTTGTCTTCGTAGAACGCGCGCACCGACGCGCCATCGACGGCCCGGCCATCAGACCCCTTCCTGACCTCGATGGTCAGCGTGACCGCCGACGACGACACCAGGGCGCCGTGGCCGGGGGCGAACGTCGACGCCGTGAACGTCGGCCGCGCCGGGTCGCGCACGAACAGGCAGTTGTCGGTCGAGAACTGGCCGCACAGCCCGGCGTTCCGCGGCCGTGGATCGCGAAAGAAATTGCTGTCGGGCACGTCGTCGGCGACCAGCTCGGGATCGGCCAGGTCGACGAAGTCGTCGGCGTTGACGACGTAGACGTAGATGTAGTCGCCCTCTGGCAGGTCAACCGACAACGAACATTCTTTTGGATTGTTGTTGTTGCAGGTCATGCGGCGGGCATCGCTGACTTTGTTGCGACCGCCGACCGTATCCACCATCAAAAAGGCAGAGTTGATCGGTCCGGAATAATCGATCTCGTTGCTGCGGAACGTGAAGGTCACGCGCTCGGTGAACTGCGCCGAGGCGCTTTGGGCCGCGAGGGCGAAGACGGCGAAGAGGAATGTGGCGGCGCGCATGGTCAAGGAGCCTCGCGAGACGGAGGGAAGCGGCCGCTGAAGCCGTCGTCGTAGTCGATGGCGCCGAGGTCGACGGCGCTGTTGTCGTCGAGGATCTGCTGGGGCGTGCGGCCGAGGTTGACGTCGCGCCAGGTGCCGACGTGCACGACGCGGGTCTTGATGGGCTGCTGGGCGACGACGACGACGAGGTCGGGGACCTCTTGCTTGAACATCGTCTGGCCGTCGGGTGTGTTCGGCGGGTCGGGCTCGCTGCCCTCGCCGCTGCCCTGGAAGACGACGGCGTCGCTGTAGTCGATGGTGCGGCCGGCGGCCTCGGTGCGCTCGGGGTTGATGACGTCGACGACGCCGCAGGCAGGGTCGGCAAAGGCGTCGACGTTGTCGGTGACGAGGTTCTTCATGACCGTCGCAAAGGCCCGGCCCGACGAGGCGACCAGGCGGTTGAGCGGGCCGCAGGTGTCTTGTGCGTCGCAGCGCACGACCTTCCAACCGTAGGGGCGGCCCGGCGGCAGCCACACGGTGCGGGTCCAGACGCCAGGCTTGTCGTCGAGCGCACGCATCTTCAGGCAAGATTGCTCGCCGCCGGAAAACGCGTCGCCGCAGTTGTTGCCGAGCGCGTCGACGCCCTGCTGCCATTCGCCGGTGAGGAACACGGCTTCGTTGTCGAACACGCCGCGCTGGCTGCCCGACACGTTCAGGTAGGCCTTGCTGACGTCGACGCGGAAGGTCACCGGCGTCCACTCTGGGTTGCCGAGCGCGAGGCGCGCGGTCTGTGGCGTCTCATCGGGCGCCGTGACGCTGACGCTCAAGCCCTCGATCGGCACGCCATCGTTCACCAGGAACGCGAAGTACGGAAAGGTCGCGTCGCTGCTGCCGTCGACGACGCGGGCGGGGTCGACCTTGACGCCGACGACGACCTGCCAATAGCCGGCGTCATCGCCGGTCATCGCCGCCAGCGCCAACGTCTGCGGAAAGGACGCGTCGAAAACGCCTGCGTCGTTGAAGCTGACCTTGAGCGCGGGCGACACCAGCTCGTTGCTGGCGCGATCGTCGACGACGATGCGCACCTGGCGCAGGCCGTCGGCGGGGCTGTCGTCGACGGGCGGGGCGGGCATCGGATCCTGCTCGGGCGCGTCGACGATCTCGAGCGGCGGCAACACGCCGACGTTGACCACGACGTCGTCGCCCCGCTCGGCGCTGGCGGGCACTGCAAAAGGGACGAGCGACGAG
>JBKJNL010000780.1:0-3749 GCA_046593615.1 Myxococcota bacterium
CGGCGTTGGCGTCGTCGTCGTTGTTGGCCGGGTCGGCGGGGTCGGCGGGCTTCCGCGGCCGCGCGTCGGGCGGGGCGGCGTCTTCGAGGGCACCGCGGGCGGGGGCCTGCTCGAGCACGGCGCCAAAGGCCTGCTCGGGCTGCGGGCGCCAGGCGCGCTCGCGGCGCGCGGCCTCGTCGCGAATTTGATCAAGCCGCTCGGCGTCGGTCGCCATCCCGGTGCCGACGATCTGGCGCGATTCGACGCGGCGGTGGTCCTCTGCCATGGCCGGAGGGTACCGCCCCGGGGCGCCCAGCGGGTGACCGCGCACCGGGTTCCTGCGACGCCTCGCGGGGTAGCCCGACGGGTCGTGACACGAGAAAGCGATTTTGCGGCGCCGCGTTCGCGCGTGCTAACGACGTCGTCATGCGCGGCGTTTCGGTGCTTGTTTTCCTGTTCGCCGTCGGCGCTGCCGCCCAGCGAGAGTTCATCGAAGAGGTCGGCGACGCGCCCGGCGGCAAGAAGGGTGCTTCCGACGACGTCGACCTCGACGCCCCCGACGTCGAGGACGACAAGCCCGTCAAGAAAGACCCGCCGCCCGCCGTCAAAGGCACCCCAAAGGCCGGCGACCCAAAGGCCGGCGACCCAAAGGCCGGCGACCCAAAGGCAAAGGATCCAAAGGCCGGCTCCACAGACCCAAAGGCGACCGCAAAGGCCGGTGACCCGCCGGTCGATGTCGACGTCGAGCAGGGCTTCGAAATCCTGCCCACCACCCGAGCCGCGTTCCTCGAAAAGGTGCTGCCGCGGTCGCTGGCGGTGAAGAAGGGCGAGACGGCGCGCGCACGCAAGACCCTCGCCGACGTCGAGACCGCTGAGCTCGAGTTCGGCATGGCCGGCGTGACCGGTGGCTTCGGCTCCCGCGCCCTCGGGCTCAGCCTCGCGCGCGAAGCCGAGCTCGCGGTCGTCGACGGCCGCCTCGAAGACGTCACCGAGCTGATGGAGGCCGCCGAACGCGCTGCACCCGACGACCTCGCCACCGCTTCGCAGCTCGCCCACGCCCGCTTCGCCGCCGGCGACCTGGTCGGCACATTGACGTCGGTGGGCGACCTCGTCTCGGCGACACGCGGCGATCCGGTGGCCGTCGGCTCCGTCGTCGCCCGTGTCGCCGCCGTCGCCGGCGTCGTCGTGCTGGCGCTGCTCATGTTGCTCGCCCTCGTCGTCGCGCTGCCGGCGTTGCGCCTCCTGGCCTTTGAGGTCCTCGTCTCGCTGCCGCGGGGCACGCACATCGTGCAGGCCTGGGCCCTGGTGCTGCTCGCCGCCGTCGCGCCCGTCGTCGCCGGCGCCGGCCTCGTGCTGTCGCTGTGCTGGATCGTCACCCTCGGCATCCTCTACATGCCGCCCCGGGCCCGGGTCGTCGCCGTGGTCGTCGGCGTGCTGACCGCGACCCTGCCATTCATTGCCGACATCTTTGGCCGCGGGCAGGCCGCGGCCAGCGGCGACGCCGCCCAGACCGCGCTGGCCCTCTACGACCTCGACGGACACGAAGCCCTCGACGACCTGCGCCTGCGCGAGGCGGCCAAAGAAGAGCTGACGTTGCACCAGCGCGCCGCGCTCGCCCTCGCCGCCCGCCGCGAGGGCCGCGTCGCCGAAGCCCTCGAACGGTGGCGCCCTCTCGTGCAACAGCACGCGGATCTCGGTTGGGTGCACGGCGGCTACGGCGCCGCCCTCGCCGTCGCCGGCCAAGATGACCTGGCGCTCGCCGAGCTGGGCCTGGCCATCGAGCGCTCCGACCTCGCCTCGGCGCCGCTGCCCCGGGTCGTCTCGGCGTTTGACGCCTCGCTGCTGCACCACAAGGCGGGGCGCATCGACAAAGCCCAGCAGCTCATCGGACCCGCCGCCGAAGCCAACGCCAGCGTCGTCAGTGAGCTGCGCCGGGCGACCTACCGCGCCCCCGACGAGGTCGTGGGCCACAACCGCGCCTATGTCGATGTGCTGCCGCCGCGCTCCGATCTCGTGTCGGCGGCGCTGGCGCCGTCGGCGGCGTCGGCGGCGATCGCCGAGGGCCTCGGTCGGCCGCTGTGGCACGGGTTGCCGGGCACCACAGCCAGCGGCGTCTTTGCCGTCATCGCTTTTGTCTGGTTGGTGTTGACGCTGGCGGCGCGCAAGCTGCCGGTGGCCTCGGCCTGCGTGCGCTGCGGCTCCGCCGCCAGCCGCCGCGTCGACGGCCCCGACGTTCCCGAGGGCACCTGCGCCGCCTGCTTCCATGTGTTCCTGTCGACCAAGTCACGCGTCGACGCCACCGTGAAGCTGCGGAAAGAGCGGGCCATCTTTTTGCGAGGACGTCGTCGAGCGCGGCTCGTGACCGGGCTGTCGGTGTTCCCGGGCGCGGGGCACCTCTTTGCTGGCGCCGCCGGTCGTGGCGCAGCGCTCGCCACCGGGTTCGCCGTCGTCGGCGTCGCGGCCGTCGCCGTCGTCGACGCCGTGGTCCCGGGCGTCAGGCCGCTGTCGCCCTGGAGCGACCTGGCCATCGGCGCACCGCTGGCCCTCGTCGCCGTGGTCATCTTTGTGATGGGGCTGCGCAGCGCCCTCGTCGTCGCCGACGAAGAGCGCGCGGGAGGTCGTCGATGAGCTTGCGCGGCACGCTCGGCGACTTCGGTATCGCCGACATCTTTCAGCTCATCGGGCACCAGGCCAAGACCGGCGTCTTGCTGCTCAAGGACCGCGAGCTCGAGGTCCGGATCTTCTTTGTCGAGGGCAACGTCGTCAAAGCCGAGCAGACCTCGCGCGAGAAGCAGTTCCTGCTCGGCAACATCATGGTGCGCGCGCACGTGCTCACGCAGGCCCAGCTCGACGACGCGCTCGCCACGCAGCAACGCACGCTGCGCCGGCTCGGCGACATCCTCATCGACATGGGCGCGGTCGATCGCCAGACCCTCAAGGAATTCGCGCGGCTGCAGACAACAGAGACGATCTACCGGCTCTTCCAATGGCGCGCGGGCACCTACGAGTTCAGCGCCCAGACCGTCGACTACGACGAGGCCAGCTACGAGCCCATCCGCTCCGAGAACATCCTGATGGAGGGGTTCCGGATGGTCGACGAGTGGCCCGCCGTGCGGCGCGTCATCCCCAGCGCAGCGTGCACGTTCAACGTGCTGCTGCCTCTCCCCCCCGAAGCCGCGGGCGCCGACGAAGACGACGACATCCTGGCCGGCATGAAGGAAGCGTTCGGCGACGACGAGCCGAGCGATCACAGCAAGCCGCCGCCGCCCGGCAAGGGCAAGCCGCTCGGCGCTGCCGAGCGCCAGATCTATCCCCTGGTCGCGCCGGGCCGCACCGTCACTGACATTGTCGATCGGTCGCGGCTCGGCGAGTTCGAGACCAGCAAGGCCCTCGCCAGCCTCGTCGGCAACGGCCTGTTGCAGGTCGTGGTCGCCGCAGCCGCGGCACCGCCGAAGCGGGCGCTGACGACGACGGCGGTGGCCTCTGAGGCTGTCCCGTTTGTGATGCGCCTGCTGGTGTTCGCCGGCGTCGCCCTCGTGGTGGGCCTGCTGGTGCGGCTCGGCAGCAGCGTCGAAGGCGGCCTGCTCGCGCAAGACCAACCCCGCGCGCGCCGCGCAGCACTCGTCGACGAACAAGGCGAAGCCGGGCTCGTGCGCCTGCGCGCTGCGCTCGAGGTGTTCCGCATCCAGGAGGGCCGCTACCCGGCCGCGCTCGACGAGCTCGTCGGCGCCCACCTCGTCGACGAACGCTCGCTGCGCTTCCCGTTCGAC
>JBKJNL010000972.1:0-8418 GCA_046593615.1 Myxococcota bacterium
CTGCTCGGGGCCGTTGAAGTTGGCGCAGGCGACGTAGCTGTCGCTGCCCGGCGCCGTCGTCGACGAGCCCACCAGCTGGGCGATCACGGCGCGGATGCTGTCGGCGTCGAGGCCGAGCACGGCGGCCATGGCGCCCTGCCCTTCGGGCACGGCCTCTTGCATAAAGGTGCCGCGGGCCCGCACCGCGCGCACGGCGTCGGCGAAGCCCAGGGCCCCGGCGGCGACGAGGGCCGAGTATTCGCCGAGGGAGTGTCCGGCGGCGAACGACGGCTTCGCTCTCTCAAAGGCCCCGGCTTCTTCGAGGGCACGCAGGGCCGCGATCGACATCGTCACGATCGCCGGCTGCGTGTTGGCGGTGCGCTTGAGCTCGTCGGCGGGTCCTTCGAGGATCAACGTCGAGAGCTTCTCGCCGAGGGCTTCGTCGGCTTCGTCAAAGGTGCGCTTCGCGGCGGGAGATTGCGCGATGAGCGCCTTGCCCATGCCGACCGCCTGGCTGCCCTGACCGGGGAACAACAACGCCAACGACATGACCGCGCTCATGAAAACACCTCCCGACAGGAGGTGCCGCCTTAGCCCAGTTCGCTGGCCGCCGCTTCTGCGCAGGGCGCCTCACTCAGCGGAGGTGAAGGAGCCTGCGAGGAAGCCGCCGTCGGAGAGGTCGACGCGAAAGGTGCCGGCGACGGTGCCGTCGTTGTGCGTGAGGTTGATGCTGCCGTCGACGCTGTGGGCGCGCTTGGCGTCGTCGCCGACGGTGAGCAGGCGGCCGTTGCCTTCGATTTCCTGGATGACGAGCGTGCCTTCGACGACCTCGACGGAGGGGCGCAGGTCGTCCCAGGCGTCGGTGCCGATGTCGATGTCGACGCCGGTCTCGAGGGTCGAGACTTCTTTCAGGTCGACGCTGACGGTGCGCATCTGCGCGGCGGGCTCGTCGAGGTCGAGGAACACGAGGAGGATCTCGTCGTTCACTTCGCCGCGGGCTTCGGGGGTGTTGTCAAAGACGGCGAAGTCGCGGCCGTCAAAGACGCCTTCGATGGCGGGGAGGGCGCAGCCGGAGCCGCTCATCAACAGACCGACTGCCGCGAGGGCGAGACAGATGGGGTTGGCGTTGGCGTTCATGTGTCTCAGTCTGCGGGCGCTCCACCTGTCTCGCAAGGTCTGGACAGGTGCCCGAGACACCTCGTGTGAGACAGGTACAGGGGACAATGGGGGGCAAGGTGCGCTCACGTCCCCACTGTGGACCAGCTGGCGCCGCCTTTCCTGTTTTTGGCCCGGGAAACGCCAAAGATGGCGCAACATCAAGGGCTTGTGGCTCTGGATCCCCGAAGAGGGCAATCAGGCCGGGAATCGGCGGGACGGGGCGCCCGGGGCGGGTTTCGCGAGCCAAGCCATCAAAACTGCTGGTGAATCAGCGCAACGTTCGGCTTCGGCGGTGATCGCCCGGCCCCGCGCCGCCGCTCATCGGGCGTTTGGTGGATGTGAGGTGTCTCACTGCCGACCGCCCGTGCGGGTAGGCCCGGCGTCAAGGGCGGCGGTGTGTCTCGTGACGGATCTCACGCAGGTGGGCCGTTCCCCGCAGGGCCGGGAGATTCCGGGCACCGATGCCGAACATCGCGATCCGCAGCTCGGTCAGGGTGTCTTGGATGAAGCCTTCGAGGGCGTCTTCGCCGGCGTCGGCGGCCACCAGGAACGGGCGGGCCATGGCGCCGACGTCGGCGCCGAGGGCCAGGGCCTTTGCCAGGTCGAGCCCCGAGCGCAGGCCGCCCGTGGCCACGAGGGGGATCGTCGACGACACGCTGCGCACCTGCCGGATGGCCTCGGCCGTGGGGATGCCCCATTCGCCAAAGGCCATGCCCATCTTTCGGCGCCGCTCGGTCTTGGCGCAGATGCCTTCGACCTTGGCCCACGACGTCCCGCCGGCGCCGGCGCAGTCGATGCCGGAGATGCCGGCGTCGATGAGCTGCCGGGCGGCCTGGGCCGAGACGCCGAAGCCGACCTCGCGGGCAAAGACCGGCACGCCGTCGGCCGCGAGTCCTTTGCACAGGCTGGCGATGCGCCCGGTCAGGCCGCGGAAGTCGACGTCGCCACCCTGGGCGGCTTCCTGGATGGGGTTCATGTGCAGGTAGAGGGCGTCGGCGCCGATCATGGCGACGGCTTTGCGGGCCTCGTCGACGCCCCAGTTTTTTCCGACGCCGGCGGCGAGCTGGGCGACGCCGAAGTTGGCGAACAACAGCATCGACGGCGCCACCGAGCGCACGCGAAAGAACGCGGCCCGCTCTTCGCTCTCGAGGCCCACGCGCTGCGAGCCGACCCCCATGGCCAGGCCGTGTCGTTCGGCGGCGGCGGCGAGGCGGAGGTTCAGCACATGGGCCCGCTCGATGCCGCCGGTCATGGGGGCGATCATCAGCGGCGCGCGCAGCGCCTTGCCGGCCAACGTCGTCGACAGATCGAGCTCTTCGAGGCTGACCTCGGGCAGCGCCTGGTTCGTGAAGTCGAGGGCGTCGAAGCCCGCGGACTTCGTGTACTCGACGGCCGTCGTCAGGCAGGCGTCGATGTGGTGGGCCTTGCTCTGCGGGTCACGGACGATCGGCGCACCTTCGGGAGATTCGGGCATGGCCCGCTCTGCCACGAAGTCGTGACGACGTCAGCGGGGCTGTGCGGCGTTGGGCCGCGGGCTGCGCTGCGGGTTGCGGGTTGGACGCGATGCCAGTCGACGTGCAGCAGAGAGCCGAGAGAGTCGGCGCTGGTGGCCATCGGACCGGCGCGCCGGTCAGCCGCCGTCGAGGTTCTTCTTGCGCACGACCACGCCCGGCTTGCGCTGCTCGAGGGTGCGGTTCTGTCGCTCCTGGTAGGGGGTGTCGACGCCGCCCTGCCAGGTGGTGAAACCGCGGAGGCAGTTCGGGCACAGCGGGTCGCCGTCGTCGGGCACCGCCATCGGCATGCGAAACGGCACGCCGCAGAGGTTGCAGGTCTCGGGGCGCGTATCGACGGGCGCTTTCACGCCGACTTCGTAGGCCCGCAACATCAGCGCGGCGCAGGCCCGGCACATGGCCTTGCTGGCGTCGCGCGGCGCGTGGGGCACGTGGTCGTCGTTGCCGCAGCGGCTGCAGGTGATGCGCTTGGCGATGCGGGTGCCGAACTCGTTGCGCGGTCCGCCGACGAAGAGGTTGCCGCCGCCGGGCTTGCGATCGAACGGAGCCGACGCCGGCTTTGGCGTCGGCGGCGTCTGCGATTGCGGCCGCACAATCTCGGGAGGCTTGCGGCCCCGGGTGTTGACACGCTTCTTGTCGGGGTCGTTGGCCGGTCCGTTCGACGGTCCGTTCGAGGACGCGCTGAAGGGTGCGTTGGCGGGCTCGGCCCCTTTTCGGGCGCCGGGCCGGGGCCGTCCCGGAGTCGCTGCCGGAGTCGGTGCGGGAGAGCGGGGTTTTTTCTGGCCGTCGTCGGTTGCCATGGCGTCCTTCGTCCCACTCGCTCGTCTTCGGTTTTGCTCACCGTAGAGAGCCGATCTCGTCTCGACAAGCTGTTTGCCAGCGTCGTCGTCGTCGTCGCCGTTGGCGGCAGCGCCGGCTCCTGGACGCCGTGGCAGCGTCGTCGTTGCGCGCGCCCCCGACGTTGATCAGCCGGGCTGGCCGGACAGACGTCCGCCGGGCTGGCGGGCGGCGCGATGCCTCTCACGCGCCGTGTGCTGCCGTGTTGGAGCAGGATGCGTCGATGACCCGCAGCCTGTTCGACGACGACGCTTTTTCTGCGCGCCTGTTCTTTCCGCGCACCGACGCCAGCCGTCCGCCGCCGGGGGCAAAGGACGCGCTCGTCGACGTGGCCGGCGCCCGCCTGCACGCCCGCTGGCACCGCGCCGCGGGCGCCACCTCGTTGGCGACGGTGTTGTTGTTCCACGGCAACGGCGAGGTGGTCGCCGACTACGACGGCGCCGCCGCCGACTTCGCCGCCGCCGGCGCCGACCTCGTCGTCGTCGACTACCGCGGCTATGGACAGAGCACCGGTGTGCCGACGCTGCGCACGTTGATCGGCGACGTCGGTGCCGTCGTCGACCACGTCACTTCGTCGCCGGCGGCGGCGGGGCTGCCGCTGGTCGTCATGGGCCGCTCGCTCGGGTCGGCTTGCGCCGCCGAGGTGTATGGTCGACCGGCCGGATCCCGTGTTTCTGGTGTCATCTACGAGAGCGGATTTTGCGACCTGCGTGGGCTGGTCGAGCGGCGCGGCATGCGGCCGCCCCGGGAATTCTCCAGCGAAGACCGCGCGGTGTTCGACCCGCTGCCGAAGCTGGCCCGCGGCACCCTGCCCTTCCTGGTGCTCCACGGCGACGAGGACGACGTCATCCCGATTGGCGAAGGCGAACGCGCCCTGGCCACCGCGGGCGGCGTGGTCAAGCGCATGGTGACCCTGGCCGATCACGGCCACAACGATGTCTCGGCGGCGCCGGCCTATTGGCAGGCCATCCAGGAATTCATTGCCGCGATTGCTCGTTC
The DNA here is from genome assembly GCA_046593615.1 of Myxococcota bacterium. GTDB lineage: Bacteria > Myxococcota > UBA727 > UBA727 > VGSZ01 > VGSZ01. The sequence continues at coordinate 4,485 of JBKJNL010000972.1, forward strand.
CAGAAAGTCATAGAAAGACGACGCGTGAATCGCTCAGCGCTGTGCGTCTTTGCGAAGCCGAGCTGTCGGCGCCCGCCGCCGGGCATCGTGAGCGCGTGAGCGCCTTGCAGGATCGCTGGTGGAGCGCCCTCCACCTCGTCGCCGACCACCGCGATGTGCTCGACGGACGGCCGGTGCCGGGCCCGGTGCCGCCGGTGCTGCACACGCGCGGCTGGGCGGATTTCCTGCTGGGGCTCGATGACGACCAGCTCGACGTCGTCGAAGCCGCCGGCCTCGACGCCGCACTGTCGCCGTCGACGCCGTCGTCGCTGCGGGAGCTTCAGTCGAGGGCCCGGGCGCTGTGTTTGTTGCCGCTGTTGTCGGCGCCGTCGGCGCCGTCGGCGCCGTCCGCGCCGTCCGCGCCGTCCGCGCCGTCGGGGCCGTCGGGGCCGTCGTCAGCGACGGCGCAGACCGGCGCTCGTGGCTCTCGTCGTCACGAGCGGCCGCGCAAGGCCGCGCAGATCGATGCCTTTGCCCGCTTGATCGTGCCCCTCGCCGCCGGGGCCGCCCGCGTCGTCGACGTCGGCTCGGGCCATGGTCACCTCACACGGGAGCTGGCCGAGCGTGTCGGCCGACCGGTGTTCGGCCTCGAGCGCGACGCCGCCATCGTCGCCCGGGCCCGCACCCTGGGCGGCCAGACGACGACGACGACGACGGGGCCGGGTGCTGCGCCGTCGTTTGCCGTCACCGATGTGTTGCGCGACGGGTTGACGCTGCACGCCGACGATTGCGTCGTCGGGCTGCACGCCTGCGGCGAGCTCGGTGACGCCGTGGTGCGGGCCGTCGCCGACGGAGCCCGCCCGGTGAGCGCGGCCCTGATCGGTTGCTGCCTGCAGAAGCAGCGCGCCACGACGCGGACGCCGTTGGTGGCGCCGCCGTCGTCGTGGCCGGCCGCGCAGCAGCAGTCGCTGTCCCTGCCGCGCGACCTCCTGGGCCTGAGCAACCTCACCGCCCGCGACGACGGCGTCGAAGCCACCCGCCACGACAACCTGCGGGCCCGCGAGCAGCGGCTGGCCCTGCACCACCTGCTCGCGTCGCGGGGCCTCGCCCGCCACGTCGGCGCTGAGCTCGAGGGACTCAACCGCCGTGCGGCCCACGATCCGCTGCGGCTGCTCGTCGACCGGGCCTTTGTCGCGCGCGGGGCGCCGGTGCCGACCGACGCCGACGTCGACGCCGCCGCCGCCTGGGCCCGGGGCGAGCATGCGCGCGTGCGCCGGCTCTCGTTGCCGCGCCATCTGTTGGCCCGCGCGCTCGAGGTCTTTGTGCTGTGCGATCGGGCGCGCTTCCTCGAAGAACGCGGCTTCGACGTCGATGTCGGCGTCGCCTTTTCCGCCGACGTCAGCGCCCGCAACCTCGTGCTGCTGGCGCGGGCGGGGCGCTCTCCCGGCCAATGAGCAGCTCCCCAGACCTGACGCAGAGCCGACTCGCTGACGACGACCCCGACGGCCGACGACGAGCTCGACAACGAAGGAAAGCGATCGTATTTAACTTCAAGGTTACTGAGACTTCAGATTATAGAACCTTCAGGTTACAGAACCTCCAGGTACAGGACCTTCAGGTTGCAGAGCCCGTCGGTTCCAAAACCCTCAGGCTCTGAGACGTCACGAACCGCACCGACCCCACGCAGGAGCCCCGCATGATCGACCCGACGAAGATCCTTGAGACCCAGCAGCAGCACCTCGCCAGCATCCACCTGACCATCCCGCGCGCGCAGATCCAGACGGTCATGGGGCCGGGCCTGAAGGAGGTGCGCGAGGTCATCGCGGCCCAGGGCGTCACGCCGACGGGGCCGTGGCTGACGCACCACTTCCGCATGGCCCCCGACGCCTTTGACTTCGAGATCGCCGTGCCGGTGGCGAGCCCGGTGACGCCCGCCGGTCGCGTGAAGCCGAGCACCTTGCCGGCGATGACCGTGGCCCGCACGACCTACCGCGGCGGCTACGAAGGCCTCGGCGAGGGTTGGGGCGCGTTCATCGCCGCATTGCAGAAGAGCGGCCATGAGCTCGCCGACGACCTGTGGGAGGTCTACGTCGCTGGTCCCGAGACCGGCAGCGCCGGGTCGACGTACCAAACCGAGCTCAACAAGCCGCTGCGCCGGTGACGTCAGCGGCTGACATCGAGCGGCTGACATCGAGCGGCTGACCTCGAGACGCTGACCACGACACGCGGGCATCGAGACGCTGACCTCGACACCACAACACCGGAAACGGCCAGCCGTCATCGACGTCGCAGCGCACGACAACGGCGACGAAGCCGACAACGACAACGACATGGTCGACGCAGCACCGGCGCCGTTGCCGGACTGGGAGCTGGGTGTTGCCGGAAGCCGCGAGGCCGGCTGGGCCATCGGAGAAGTCAAGCGCAGAAGCGGCAACGTGACGTCGACAGCGGCGGCGGCGTCGACGGAGGACCCGCAAGCAGCGGTCGCATTCCGACCGGGGGATCCTTATCCTCCGCGCAGATGGTCGCCGCCGGAGTGAAGGTTTTTGGAAAGTACGAGGTGCTCCGGCGCCTCGCCGTCGGCGGCATGGGAGAGATCTTCCTGAGCCGTCAGGTCGGCGTCATCGATCGGATCGTCATCCTCAAGAGCCTTCTGCCCCAGCTCGCCGGCGATGACCGGGCGCTGGCCGGCTTCCTCGACGAGGCCCGCATCCTGGCCAGCATCAGCCACCCCAACGTCGTCGCCCTCTACGACGTCGGCGAGTGGGACGACACGCACTTCATCGCCATGGAGTTCATCAACGGCGTCGACATCAGCTACCTGCTGAAGTTCTGCGAAGACGCAAAGAAGCGACTGCCGCCGCTCGTCTCGGCCCACGTCATCCGCGAAGCCGCCCTCGGCCTCGACGCCGCCCACGTCGCCACCGACGCCGGCGGCACGCCGCTGCGCGTGGTCCACCGGGACATCTCGCCGCACAACCTGATGATCCGCGCCGACGGCCTGTGCAAGGTCGTCGACTTCGGCGTCGCCGTCGCCGACAACCGCCAGCAGAAGACCGAAGCCGGCATGCTCAAGGGCAAGCTCGGCTACATGGCTCCCGAGCAGATCAAGGGGAACCCGGTCGAGCCAAAGGCCGACCAGTTCTCCCTCGGCGTCTTGCTGTGGGAGATGTTGACCCAGCGGCGCCTCTACACCGGCGAAAACGCGGCGCAGGTCTTCATGCGCATCCTCAAGGAAAAAGTGGCTGCGCCGTCGACGTTCGTCGCCGACGTGCCCCCCGAGCTCGACGACATCGTCCTGCGCATGACCGCCCAGGAGCCCGTCGATCGCTTCGCCCGCCTCGGCGATTGCGCCATGGCCCTGCGGCGCGTGCTCGAGCAGTACAAGTCGCCCGACAACGCCGCCGCGCAGATGGTGCGGGCCACCGTCGGCCCCGAGCTCACCGCGCGCCTCAAGGAGCTCGCCCCGCGGCCGGCGTCGTCGTCGACGCCGGTACCCGGCGGCACGCCGGCGTCGGGGTCGATGGCCCCGAAGGTCGTGTGCACTTCGTGCGGCACGGCGTCGCCGGCGGGTGATCGCTTCTGTCGCTCGTGCGGCAGCCCGATCGGCTCGTCGCCGAGCCGCACGCCGACGGCGACGCCCCGGCCGCTGCCAAACCTCAACAACCAGGGCACCGGCAACATCCCGCGCGTCGACGTCATGGGTGTGTCGTCATCGTCGACCGGTGTCGTGCGCCGCCCGGACATCGACCAGCGCACCGGCACCACCCCGGCGCTCTTGGCGATGCCCGGTACGCCCCACCGCGGCACGCGCGCGCCGGTCGTGGGCTCGTTCGACACGCTGTTCACGCCACCATCGAGCGTGCCCGGCGTCGGAGCCGCAGGCGGCTCGGCTGGCGGCGCCGCTGGAGCGGGAGACCGGGGTGTGGCCTCGCGAGCGCCGCCGCCAGCGTTG
>JBKJNL010001005.1:0-3017 GCA_046593615.1 Myxococcota bacterium
GTGGCGCGGTCGTCTTTGTCGACGCGGCCAACGCCTTGCGCTTCACGCGCCTGAGCGGCGCCAACCCGGGCGCCACGAGCTCATTGGCCACGCTGGCCGCGGTGAGCGGCACCAACCAGGCCACGGTCGTGCCCTTCGTCGACGTCGAGCTGGTGGGTTCAAGCGGCACGACGGTGGCCCAGATCGGCAACAGCCCCGTGGTCGTCAACAGCGGCGGCGACGATCGGCGGGCCTTTGTCGGCGACCTCACCTGCTTCGCCCACGACGACGCCGGCGTGCCGGCCCGCAGCGGCATCATCAAGCGCGGCAGCGCGGCGGGCCCGAACCTGCGCGGTCGCGCGCCGGCCATCGCCGCCGTCAACGGCCAGACGTTCATGGCCTGGCAAGAGGTCGGAACGAATTCAGACCGCCGCAACCACGTCTGCCAGCTCTCGTGCGCGACGCTGCCGCCGACATGCACCAACGACGTCACCCTCGGCGCTGCCGCCGGTGCCGCCGGCGGTGACACCGAGCCGCGCATCTCGCGCACCGGCCTGGTCGCCTTTGTCGGCTTCGGCGACAGCCTCGCCGGTGACGTCGTCATCTACGACGTCGTGAGCAACCGCCAGCGCGTCTTGACCGGCGAAGGCGGCGAAGAGTCGACGCGCGATCTCGTGGAGATCTTTGACGACCACGTCATCTGGTCCGACGCCCGCCTCGGCACCTTTGACCTGTGGGAAGCCAACATCGAGCGCTGACCCAGACCCCGAGACGCGCGACGCTGACGAAAAAGAGGAGGCCCTGAGCCTCCTCTTTTTTTCGCATCGACGTCGTCAGCCCGGACCCACCCACCGGCTCGGAAGCCACGGCAGCGCGCAGGCGGCCAGCGTTCTTCGGGAGGACAACACCTGCCCGGCGTCTTCCTTGTCGCCATTGAAGTCGAAGGAGCGGTAGATGACGATGGCCGCTTTGTCGTCGACGAGCCGGGGCGCGAGGCGACGCAGCACGTCGAGGCGGTTGCCCGAGAACGAGAACGCGTTGAGGTAGTCGCTGACCTGCGGCGCGGTGAGGCACATGTCGCCGCGGACGGCGCTGTCGATGATGCCCAGGCGGCCATCGTCAAAGGCCTCGCGCTGCAAGGCCTTGACGATCAGGTGGTGGCTGTTGTCATCGACGACGACGGCCTGCGGCGGCGGCGGCGGCGGCATCACGATGACCGTCGGGCGCCCACAGGCGTGCGCTCGGGCCTCTTCAGCGGCGTCGACGAGCCGCTCGAGGTCGTGCTGCAGACGGTGTCGCGAGCGACCGCGCACGCCGTCGACGTCGCCGGCCATCTCGTGGAGAGCGGCGTCGAGCGAGGCAAAGGCGGCGTCGATGTCACGCGGGCAGGCCACCTCGTAACCGTCGTGGGTGGTGGGCTCGACGTGGCGCGCGACGACGGCTCCTCCGGGTCGGACGGGGTGCGGCATGTCTGTGGCAGCAAGGCTCAAGAGGGTCGCGAGCAGCACGGGGTTCATGATCGAGCGACGCCAACGGGCTCCCCGCGATTCAGCGCCAGGGGCCGCGACCGACCAGGCCGCTCACAGACGACGGGCACGGGACGGCTTTGTGCTGCCCTGCAAGAGGGACTCGGCGTGATGTAGGCGGAAACCACGAGAGCGATGGCGACGGCGACGGCGGCGACGGCCGGACGACCGCGGGGTGTGGGACCAAAGCCTTTCCTTGACTTCCCCATGTCGGGCCGACGAAGGTGCCGTCAGGTTTTCTGTGGCCAAAAAGAGCCTTCTCCTCGTCGACGCCGACAGCAAAAGCCTTCGCATGCTGGAGGTGAGCCTGCGCAAAAGCGGCTTCTCCGTAACGACGGCGATCCACGCTGCTGACGCCCGCGAGAAGCTGCGGCACGGCGCGCCCGACCTGATTCTCACCGACACCAAGTTGCCCGGCGACGAAAACGGCTTCGACTTCGTCGCCGCGCTCAAAAAGGCGCCTGAGACGGCGTCGGTGCCGATCATCTTTTTGTCGTCGGAGAACAAGCTCGAGCAGAAGGTCGCGGGCCTCGAGCTCGGCGTCGAGGACTACCTCACCAAGCCCATCTACATCAAAGAGGTGCTGACCCGCGTGCGGGTGCTGCTCGACAAGCGCGAGAAGCAATCGCTCGAGAAGCGTGAGCGCAGCTCGAGCTTCGCCGGAATGCTCGGCGACATGGGCCTCGTCGACCTGATGCAGACCGTCGAGATCGGCAGAAAGACGGGCCGCCTCCACGTCGAGACGCGCAGCCAGAAGGGCACCGTCAACTTCAAAGAGGGCAAGGTCACCGGCGCGTCGTGCGGCCGCCTCACCGGCGAGCGCGCCTTTTACCGGATGCTCGTGTGGAACGAGGGCGCCTTTTCGATGGAGTTCGGCGTCTTTGACGACGCCGACGTCATCGAGCTGTCGACGCAGGGCCTGCTCATGGAGGGCATGCGCCGCGTCGACGAATGGGGACGCCTCATCGAGCAGCTGCCCCCGCTCGACCACATCTTTGAGATCGACTTCACCGAGCTCGTCGACCGGCTCGCGGAGATCCCCGACGAGATCAACATGCTGCTGCGGCTGTTCGACGGTCGGCGCACCATGCTGCAGGTCGTCGACGAGACCGACTTCGGCGACCTCGAGGCGCTCGAGATCGCCTCCAAGCTCTACTTCGAAGGCCTGATCTTCGACGTCAGCGACCGCGAGCCCGCCGAGCCCAGCCAGCCCCACAAGGTCGAGGCCTGGCTCTCCGAACCCGCCGGCGCCAACGACGACGACGGTGCCGACGACGTTGCCGACGACAGCGACGCCGACGGCCAGATCCTGGCGCCGAACAACGACAGCGTTCCGCCGACGCCTGCTGCGCACGCCGAGCCGACCGCGGGCAACATCCTCGCGCCGCCGTCGGGGGCCAGCTCGCTGCCCGCGACAGGATTGCCGACGATGACGACGCCGAGCACGCCGTCGGTCGCGGCGCTGCCGTCGACACTGCCGTCGACACTGCCGTCGACACTGTCGTCGACGTC
>JBKJNL010001037.1:0-2538 GCA_046593615.1 Myxococcota bacterium
TACCAGGGTCCGCTGCTGGCCCGCGCCCTGGTAGTCGAAGCCGAAGCCTGCCTTGCGCAGCAGCAGCTTGGACAAGAAATAAGCCTCGAGCTTGCACATCCTCTGCATCAGAGAACGCAGGATCGAGAACTTCTTCTGCCGCGGCGCATCGGGCAGGAAGCGCAGAGCCTCGAGCACCTCCGCCGCCGTCAGCGCCGGCTCGAGCGGAGCCTGCGGGCGGGCTTCAGCGAACAAGACCGCGACGTCACCGACGATGGTCAATCGATCGATGAGCGTCCGTTTCTTTTCCAATGAAGTCGAGAGCAACAAGGCGATCATCGAGTCGCGTTTGAAGGTGCTCTTCCGTCCGCGAAAGGCGTCGCCGAGGATGCAGGCCAGCTTCTGCACCAGCGACAGGCCGAGGGGCTTCTGCAGAAAGGTCTGCAGCAGCTCTTCGCGCGTCGCCGCATCGGGCGGGGGCTCGGTCTGGGTGCCGAACAGCTGCGCCGTCCGCTCGGGATGCAACCCCGACAACGGCAAGAACAGCCCCTTGCACAGCGAATAGAACGGGATGGACGACAGCGAGTCGCTGCCGACGTCTTCGCCGGCGTCCATGCGCGACTCGATGGCGAAGCGCAGGTGCAGAGGCAGGCCCAGGGTCTCTTCGACATACGAGTCGCCGAGCCGGGTGGCGCCGATGGAGCCGAACAGATCCTGAAACGGCGCCCCGTCGTCGCGCGCCTGCACCAGCTGCCGCACCGTCATGAAGCGGGGCTTCTTTGGCTCCCGCTCAAACGCCCTGGATGATGCCGACGACGTCATCGAAACCTACTTCTTTGCCGGGAGCGGATAATCTTTCGGCTGCATGTCGTGCATCATGAGCTCACCGGTGAGGGGCGCACGGTCGACGCGAATCGGATATTGTATCGTCGGCGTCGTCACGCTCTTTACGACATGAAGGACCGAGATCTTGTCGCGGTATTTGCCGCCCCAGAACTCAGCGATCTCCTTGGACGACAGGCCCATCTCTTCGAGGAGAAACACGACGTCGGCGGTGTGCTGCAGGGCCTCGCCACCGACGGGCTCGCCGGTGTCCTTGATCTGGCCGATGCAGATGCAGGTGACGCCCTTTTCGTGGTTGTAGGTCTTCAACGCCGAGAGGTTGTCGGCCGTCCCCTTCTTCATCGGGTCGATCATGTTGAGCGAATCGATCACCACGAAGCTGATCTCTTCTTTCTCAACCAGGTAACGGTATTTGGCGATGAAGTCGTCCCACGAGTTGTGTTTGTGGTACTGCGCCTCCAGCACATAGATGTTGTCGAGGACCTTCTTTTCGAAGTTGGCTTCGTCGAGGCCGGTGGCGGCCATGCCGACCTTGCACAGGCGCGAGCACAGGTCGTCGCGGCCGTGGTCGTCGTCGTTGTGGAAGCCCTCTTCGGCGACGACAAAGGCGACCTTTTCGCCGGTCTGGGCGACGCGGGCGAGCGAGGCCAGCGCCGTGCGCGTTTTGCCTTTGCCCGGGGGTCCGACGAACACCATCGTGCAACCCAGCGGCACGCCGCCCAGCGCGTTCTTGCCGTCTTCGGTGAGGCACAGCGAGTCGAGGACGTTGCCGAGGGGCAGGGCCGCCTGCTGCTTGATGCGCTTCTCGAAGCGCGCCGGTCGCACGATGGCGGCCTCGAGGCCGGGGTCGGTGTCCTGCCGGGCACCCCCACCGAAGGGGACGGCGGCAGCGTCGTAGCCGCCCATGCCGCCCATGCCGCCGCCCATCATGCCCTGCATGCCCTGCATCATCTGCAGCATCATCATCATCGGATTGCCCTGCTGCATCATGGGCTGCTGCATCATGGGCTGCTGCATCATTGGGTTGCCCTGCATCATGGGGTTGCCTTGCATCATCGGCATGCCGGGCATCTGGCCCTGGGTGAACTGCGGGTTGCCCATCGGCATCATGCCCGGCTGCGGCATGCCCATCATCGGGTTGCCCATCTGCCCCATCATGGGGTTCGGCATCGCCGTCGACGGTACGCCCATCGCCTGGGGCTGGCCCGCGTCCGCGTCGGCGGCCTTTTTCTTGGTCGCCATCTCAGCCTTCCTTCTTCTTCAGCTTGCCTTCGTTCTCTTTGATAAAGGTGCGGATGTCTTCGGACATGTCCATCAACTTGAGCCACTGTTCCATGTAAAGGGTCACAGGAAACCGCCCCATTCCATAGACAGAGATAGCGCCCTTTTCCGAAACTTTCAAAGAGATACCCTGCTTGCCGGGGACCTTCTTCTTCAGCGCGTCGTTTTCGGCCTTGAGACGTTCGATTTCGGCCTTGAGCTCGTCGGACACGGGATCCTCCTGGGAATGGGTGCAAGCGGCGGCATCCTGATGCCTCCTCGACCGCCGATGCAACCGAGCAGTCGTCGACGACGGCGGCGAGGTCGCCGCGCTTCCACCGGGTCCACCGCAACAGGGCGTGAGGCTCAGGCGCTGGGCGGGTCACGCCCGGCGGCGGCGCCAACCTCCGGACGAGCGCCTCGACGAGCTCGAAGACGCCGACGCGGTCGGCGGTG